>CABURF010000035.1 GCA_902493755.1 uncultured Coriobacteriia bacterium | reverse complement strand
TGTCATCTGCCGCTGGCCACCATTCGCAGACTCATGCAAGACACCGGCACCGACCTTGCCAGCACGCTCCGCGTGCATCTTCACGCTCTCGAATCACAGGGGGCGTCATTGGACGCGGCAATCAAAAGGACGAGAGCTGCGCTGGTAACCATTGAGAGGATGAAGGACATGAGCACGAAAGACAGCTTCGAGATGATGAAGGAACAGGGGCTGCGCGATTTCGAAAACGAGTACGGCGAGGAGGCGCGCAGGCTTTACGGCGACGACGTCATCGAGGATGCCAACGCCCGCATGATGGCTCTCACCAAGGACGAGTGGGACGCCAAGGAGCTTCTGGAGGAGTCAATCAAGGTGCAATTGCGTCTTGCCATGGCCACGGGCGATCCCGTGGGCGATGCGGCCCAGGAGCTGGTGTGCATGCACAGGCGGTGGATTGGCATCCACTGGGGAAAGGCTCCCGAGCCTGACCAGTACCTGGGCTTGGCGCAGGGCTACCTGACTGACCCGCGCTTCGTGAGCTACTACGATTCGGCAGCCGGCGAAGGTGCTACCGAGTTTCTGGTGGATGCAATCCGCGCCTCGCAGAGCTAGGGAATGGGGGCAGTGGGACAGGGGGACAGGTCATTTGTCCCACTGCCCCCATTCCCAGATTGCAATTCGTTGGCGGCAGGCATTACTATTGGCCAGAGATTTCCAGAGAGGGATTCATGGCAAACGATGTCGTCATTCTTGGGTTTGGCCCTGCCGCCGCCAGTGCTGTGGAAGCGCTGCGCTCGCAAGGATGCGACGCGAACGTGGACATCATCACCTCGGGCCCCGCTTTTTGCGAAAGCCCGGTTCTGGCTTCGTATAACGCCGCCGGAATCGTAACCCGCGAGCAGGGGAGTATCTGCGGCTCAGTGCTCGATGATGCCGATGTGCGCATCTTTCCAAACGAGGAGATCACGTCCATAGATACGGAAAGCCAGACCGTCAAATCCGCAAGCGGTCGCGAGTGGCCCTATTCCGTTTGCCTGATAGCCACGGGTGCATCGCCCGTGCTTTCAGGCGAAAGCCCGCTTTTCGAATGTAACCCGCTCACGCTCAGGACCTTCGAAGACGCCGAGCGCCTGAGCGCAGTGCTTGCCGCATGTCCCCATGCTGGCGTCCTCCTTTCCGGAACTTCCATGGTCGCCCTCAAGGCAGCTGAGGCGTGTATCCGCAAGAATGCTCGGCCGACTATTCTGGGTCGCAGTCCTCACATCCTCAAAGGGTCGGCGCATCCCCGTGCGGCTTCCAGAATGGAAGCCCTGCTCGAAGACCAGGGAATAGAGCTCCTGCTCGGCGAGACTGCCGAAAAAGCCCGCGTTTTCGAAGATGGTTCTGTGAGTGTCCTCCTCGCCCATCAGGAAAAGCAGAGGGTTTTCGATGCGGTCCTCGTAGCCCATGGCATGAGCCCCAACATCGGCTTCATCGAAAACGCCAGCATACATGCCGATGGGGGAATCATCGTCGATGCCCTCATGCGCACAAGCGCCCCTCATGTCTACGCAGCGGGCGATGTGGCCACAGTGCCCTGCTTGCTTGGAGGAAGCAAGGTGGCCGGGCTCTGGCTTGCGGCACGTCAGCAGGGCAAGGTGGCGGGCACGAACATGGCAAAGGAGCTTCGCGACGAGGGAAGGGCATGCGCATCCGATGCCTCCGCTTTTGCCGGCAGCATGGAATATCACGGATTTCTTCCCGCGAACACCATCAAGGTCGGAGCCGCGCTGTTCGCCGCTGCGGGAATGATCCCGTCGGCCGAAGATCCATTCGCGATCGAGGAGATCGAGACTGAGAATGAGTATCTGCTGAAGTCCTATCTCGTCCGGCAGGATGGCCGGGCCTTGCTGTCTGGTTTCAACCTCGTGGCAAAAGCTGACATGGCAGGACTCTTTGGCAAGCTGACGGATTCGATCGGGCGCATGCAGGCGGAAATAGCCCGCAGTGCGCTTCAAGGCGCATTCACCGATGTTTGACGGTTTCATGAGCGAGACGGAGGAGAGATGAACGAGCGTGAGCTGAGGGAAAAGGGCAAGGTCCCCGGTCCGGAGACGGGCATCGAAATCAGAAAGTCCATCTGCACGATTTGCGACCCGACCACGCAATGCGGGTTGGATCTGTTCGTGAAGGACGGCAAGATCATTCGAGTCGAGGGTTCGAAAGAGGCTCCGCATTCGCATGGCAGCCTGTGCTCGAAGGGCGCGGCCACGCGGCAATATGTCTACAGTCCTGATCGGCTGAAAACCCCGCTCCGGCGTGTGGGCGAGCGCGGCGAGGGCAAGTTCGAGCCAATCAGCTGGGATGAGGCCCTGGAAGAAATAGCCAAAAACCTCAACGCCGCAAAGGCGCAGTACGGTCCGGAATCGGTCATCTTCTTCGCGGGTTACCCAAAGCACCACAGGCCGTTTTTGCAGCGTCTTGCCATGAGCTTTGGCTCGCCGAATTACTGCACCGAATCGAGCACGTGCTCGACGGCAACCATCATGGCCCAGCAGCTCACCTATGGTGCGCCTGCGGCTCCGGACAACGGTGAGTCGGCTTGCATAATGATGTGGTCCAACAATCCGGCAGCGTCAAGGACGCTCATATGTGAAGGATTGTTCAATCGTCTGGACAAGGGGACGAAGCTAATAGTGGTCGACCCCCGCGTCACCCCCTTTGCGGCTCGCGCCGACATCCACCTGCAGCTGCGCCCGGGTACTGACGGCGCGCTGGCGCTTGCGATGGCCAACGTCATCATCGACGAGAACCTCTACGACACCGACTTCGTCGCCAATTGGACGGTCGGTTTCGAGGAATATGCCAAGCTCGCCGCCGAGATGACTCCGGAAAGGGCGCAGGACATCACGGGTGTTGACGCGAACCTAATCCGCGAGGCGGCCCGGATATACGCGACCACGAAGCCCGCGAGCGTCATGACCAGCGCGGCACCTGTGGTCCATCACACGAATGGCGTACAGAATTACCGTGCGGTGTTCTGCCTCATCGGATTGACCGGCAATTTCGACATCCACGGTGGAAACCTCATGAATAGGCCCTCGCTGGTGCACATGCCGGGAGGCTTTCCCACGCGCGAGGGCGAGTTTACCTTGGCGTCCCGTCTGAAGGACTTGCCGGAAAGGATCGGCTCCCGCCGCTTTCCGGTGTGGGATCGATTAACCACGCAAGCGCAGGCGTGCGATATCCCAAGGCAGATCCTGACCGAGGACCCCTACCCGCTCAAAGCCGCGTTTTGCATGGGCTTCAACCATAGGATGTTCCCCGATTCGCAAGGCTTCATCGACGCCTTTGGCAAACTCGACTTCATAGCGGTGGCAGATCCCTTCCTGACCGACAGCGCCAAGTATGCCGATATCGTCTTGCCGGTATGCACCTCGGTGGAACGCAGCGAAGCGCGGTGCTGGCCCATGGGCTACGTGATGCTTTCCCAGCCTGCGATAGAACCGGTGGGACAGTCCCGTTCCGATGTCGATATCATCGCGCAGCTGAGCAAGGAGCTGGGCCTGGGTGACGACCTGCTCGAGTCGGGATTCGACGCATGCCTGGATTGGATACTCGAGCCCAGCGTCCTATCCGTTGCGGAGCTCAAGAAGCGCCCGGCAGGGATGTTCGTCCCCGATTTCAAGAAGCCCGCTGAGAGGAAGTACGTCGACCAGGGATTCAAGACCCCGTCAGGCAAGTTCGAATTCGTCTCCGGTGTTCTTTCCGAAATGGACGGTGAGGGCTTCGAGGCGCTTCCCTCTTTCCGGGAGCCGGCGATAAGTCCCGTTTCGCAACCGGAAATTGCCAAGGAATATCCGTTCGTCCTGTCCATCGGCGCCCGCAAGCCCATGTTCCAGCATAGCCGTACCTTCCGCATCCCCTGGATTCGCCAGTTCGCGCCGGACCCCGTCTGCGACATGAACCCGGCCGACGCCAAGCGCATCGGCATCGCCGAGGGCGAGGAAGTCGAGCTCATGACGCCGGATGGAAGCGTTTTCGTGAAGGCGCATCTGGACGAGATGATTCGCGAAGGTGACGTGCACCTCTACCATGATTGGCCCGAAGCCAATGGAAACGACCTCATGTCGGGCGATTATCTCGATCCCATTTCGGGTTTTCCGGGATACAGGTCCCTACTCTGCAAGGTGGTTCCCGCCCGCACGAGCGCCAATGCGAAGGAGGCATAGACATGACTTCCAAGGAGAACAAGAGCATCGTCTTCAAGTCCGATCGCTGCATAGGGTGCTATTCGTGCGTCGTGTCTTGCATGGATCAGAACGACCTCGATGTCGCGAGGGATAACCTATCGTGGCGAATCGTCGAGAACGTTCCCGGAAGACTGGTGGGCAAGCACCGTGGCAACGCCAGTGTCTCGATTGCCTGCATGCATTGCGAAGATGCGCCGTGCATAGCCGCGTGCCCTGCAGGGGCGATAACGAGGGATGCCGCAACGGGATCTGTGTTGGTGGACGACGGCCTGTGCATCGGTTGTCATGCCTGCGCGATGGCTTGTCCGTTTGGGGCTCCCCGTTTTGGGAGCAACGGGAAGATGCAGAAATGCGATGGATGCTATGCCAGGACGCAGTTCGGGTTGGAGCCGGCATGCGTCAGGAACTGCCCGACCCATGCGCTCGTCTACGAATCGGTCAATGTCTCGATGGACGAGAAGGCGGCCAGCGCAGCCCGAAAGCTCGTATAGTTTCGGGCGCTGGAACGGTGTTCTCATCAGGCTTCTAATCAGATGCGCGCCATTCCTCTACGGTTCGTGCAAGCTTTTTCTCGTAGCAGGAGTGCGCCGTATACAGTACCGCGCACGGGAGGAAGTCCTTCGTGGCAAACGTTGTGACGGGTGCATCGGAGTACTTGCAGAAGAGAGCATCGTGTCCCACGCATATGCCCATGAGGATGTTCAGGTCCGTCTTCGCCTCGTTGAGGAGAAGCGCCTGCATGATGGGATTACAGACGACGCCTCCTTCGCCGCCCCCTGCCGGGGGCTCGAGATCGAGGTCGGCTCTCCGGTTGCTTTCGAGCTTGCAGCCAACCGTCTCGACGCGGAACCCCGCCTGTTCGAGCAGCTTGGCCAGGATGCGCGTCTCGCGCAGCATGATGGTACACGACGCGATGCCGATGTGGGTGGCGCCGATGAGGTTCGCGAACTTGATGGTGTCCTGCACGCGCGTGGAGTTTGCCGTCTCCTCGCTGACCATCGCGGCGGCTTGCATGATGACATGGTTTTCGGGAAGCGCGTATAGACGTTGCGCCTCGTCATGTAGCGCAGACGAGACCGCGCCCTGCGCGCAAAACCCCGGTTCTTCGCGATCGGTGTATTCGCATGCGGTGGTTCCGCAGCTCATGCAATTGAGCTTTGATTCCATGATTCCTCCCGATTGGGTCTCGCGGGTCGCAGATATGACGACCAATATCATACGACCCCGCTCGAAGGAACGGGGCCATGGGGTCATGATGGAGCGGGCGACGGGACTCGAACCCGCGGATACAAGCTTGGGAAGCTTGGGCCTTACCACTTGGCGACGCCCGCATCGGCCACTCATTATAACCTTAGCTCTTTCATATCGTCGGGGATTTTAGGGAATCCCTTTGAGTCTCTATGCGGTCATTCAGGAAGGACTCATATGACAGGGTTTCGACTGGTGAAAGCCACAAGAGGCACGGATGTGGTGCTGACGGGGCATCAATGAGATTTCCGCCGCGTGCGGACCGCCTCAAGACCGCCCTCGATAAAGACGTCCAGCACTTCGCGCACGATGGGCCAGTAGTCTTTCTCGGCTATATGCGAAGTGGCTACGGCGTGGCATCCGCTCATTTGGAACAGGCGCAGCGCCTCGGCGACGCCTTTCGACACGTTGAGGCTCGCGGCGTCGAATGACGGCGGTTCGGTATTGGAGAGCACCGACATCATGGAGGGGAAGAACTGGACGTCTCGCGCAACGTCGCCCCATGGCTTGTCGTCCCGGGATCGGATGCGCTCGCAGTAGGGGATGCTCCCAGATTCCCTGCATGGCTCGGCATTACACTGGAATCGGTCTTCGAAAGGGCGAACGTCCGAAAGCGTCCTTGTCACCAGCTGGTCGAAAACGTTTCCGACATTGTCGTAATGCGAATAGAATGTCGCCCTGCTCACGTTCGCCTTGCGCGTTAGCTCGCTCACGCTTACATCGGCAAGCGTCTTGGTGGAGAGCAGCTCCCCGAGCGCGTTCTGGATACGCTCCTCGCTTTTGCGATAGCGCACGTCATCAACGTTACTCACTCGTCTTCCTCCAATCACTATT
The DNA here is from genome assembly GCA_902493755.1 of uncultured Coriobacteriia bacterium. GTDB lineage: Bacteria > Actinomycetota > Coriobacteriia > Coriobacteriales > QAMH01 > QAMH01. The sequence continues at coordinate 2,226 of CABURF010000035.1, read as the reverse complement.
GAACAGATTGTACGATATTGCCTAGGTCTCTCCAGGTGACGACCGCATAATCGAACCATCGAGATTCGTTTGAGGAGGCCATATGAACATAGGTCAAAGACGGTTTCTGGACTTTCTGGGGATGCCCGATGTTCGCTTTGTCATTCCGGCATATCAGCGCATCTACACATGGAGCGAATCCCAGTGCGAGGAACTATGGCTCGACATCCTTCGCGCAGGCAGATTCGATCGAAGTCACTTCCTCGGCACTATCCTGTATTCAAGAGAGATGGGCTCTCCCGATGAGTGTTTGGCAATCATCGATGGTCAACAGAGGATGACGAGCATCTCCTTGATATTGCTTGCGCTGGCTCGATATGTTCAAAAGCATATGTATGACCTTTCGGCTGCGAGTATCCTGGAGAACCGCTATTTGCGAACTCGGGGCAAAGACGGAGAAGAAGCGCCCAAATTGGTGCCCTCCCATTACGATGTCGGCCCCTATATTGCCGCGCTCGAAGGTCGGGAACCCGCTGCGAGAACCGCCATCAACAGGAACCTCGCTTACTTCGAGGCTAAGATGGATGAGAAGGGCTTTGAGCTCGAGGAGCTTGAACAAGGGCTGCGTAACCTTGCGGTGATTACAGTAGAGGTTGAGGATCCTGGGATGGCGCAATCCATTTTCGAAGGGATCAATTCCAAAGGCGTTCCGCTGAATGTCGCAGATATGATTCGCAACTACCTGCTCCTTGCCGAGTCCCATGACGGGCAGGCGCGTCTTTACGAGGAGTATTGGAAGCCGAGCCAAGAGATGTTCGCGCCCGATCCTGGATCTTTGCGGCTCAATGGCGCAATCAAGAGCTGGATCTCCATCAGGCTAAAGGGAGCTCGAATTCTTAGCGCCGACCAGGTGTATAGCTCCTTCAAGAAGTATGTCGAAGATCAGTATCGTGGCGATAAGGAGCCGGTGCTCCGCGAGCTACGTGGGTTCTGCCTCATGTGGGCCGAGAATTACAGATATCACGGTACCAAGAAGTACAAGTCTGGCTCAGATTGGGCCGAAATTGGCATGCCGACGCTAACGGCGGGCTACAAGCTCAAGAAAGCCGATAACGAAGAATACGCCGAGCGGGTGCGCAAAGAACTTCGAGAAGTCGATTCGCGCTGGTAGGAGGTAGTCATGAAAGCCAATCTCAAGTCTCTACTCGATGTGCTCGGCAGGTCAGACACCCAATACGTCATCCCTGTCTTTCAACGCGTCTACTCATGGACGAAGCGACAATGCGAACAGCTTTGGGCAGATATGTTCGAGGCGAGCGAGGCGAAGTCGATGCACTTCATGGGCATGCTCATCTCCAAACCAGACAGCCGAGTCGGTGCTGTGGGTCGCGCAGAGATCATCGATGGACAGCAACGCCTCACTACCATGACGCTGATGCTCATTGCTTTGCGCGACATGCTTTGCGCCGAAGGATCGGAACAATGCGCCATGAAGGCCAACGAGATAGACAAGACGTATCTCCAAGCGCCTGAACGGCGATGCAAGCTCGTTCTCTCCGAACAGGACCAGCCGGTTCTCGAGCGCTTAGTGTTGGGATCTGAACTTCCCCGGGATGCGGATGCGTCGAGCTTCCTTCTGGGTAACCTCGAGTTCTTTCGCAATAAGATGGCAGAAACGGGATCATTCTTGTCCGAAGTGCTACCCGCGCTGGAATCGTTGGCCGTCATCGCGGTTGAGCTTGAGCCCGGGGATGCCCCACAGCAGGTATTCGAAAGCCTCAACGCCAAGGGAAAGCCGCTTTCGACGACGGATCTCATACGCAATACGCTCCTCGTCAGGTTCGGCTCCAGCGGTCAGGAGAAGAATTTCGAGACGTACTGGACCCCACTCGATGAAGCTTTCTCGCAGTTCGGACGCGAGCAGGATATTTATCTCGATGCGGCCCTGCACCAGTGGATCACCGCGCGCGGCGGTGTGGTTCAAGTGCCCAAGCGCACCGACTTGTATCAGGTATTCAAGAGATACATTGAGAGCAAGAAGGACACTGCGCTCGAGGACATACTCAAGTCGATAAGCGACTCGTGCCTCGAATTTGCGCGTGACTCACAGTCCCCGGAGGCGAAGCGCCATTTGGACTGGGCGATCGACAGACCTACGGGACTCATCTCGCAGCGGAGGATCTTCGGAGACTAGGCATGGTCTTTCAAGTCACGCTATCGCGCATGATTGTCTTTTTCTTGGTGTTT
>CABURF010000034.1 GCA_902493755.1 uncultured Coriobacteriia bacterium | reverse complement strand
CGCCACATGAACTCAGTCGCGACCGCACTCATTCCCTTCCTCGAGCACGATGACGCAAACCGCGCCCTCATGGGCTCGAACATGCAGCGTCAGGCTGTGCCGCTGCTGCGTCCGCAGGCTCCGCTCGTCGGCACCGGCATGGAGCATCGCATCGCCTCTGACTCCGGCGAGCTGCCCCTGGCCAAGCATGCCGGCACGGTCACGTATGTCGATGGTGCCCGCGTTGAGGTCACCGATGGCGATGGCAATATCGACACCTACACGCTGCCTAAGTTCCAGCGCTCCAACCAGAGCGGCTGCATCAACTATAAGCCGCTTGTGAAGTATGGCGACGAGGTTCACGTGGGCGATGCCCTGGCCGATGGTCCTTCTACCGATCACGCCGAGCTCGCTCTGGGCCAGAATCTCATGATTGCCTACATGCCGTGGGAAGGTTACAACTACGAGGACGCCATCATCATCTCCGAGCGCGTCGTCGCCGAGGATCTGCTCACGTCCATCCACATCTCCGAGCACGAGATCGACGCGCGCGACACCAAGCTCGGTCCCGAGGAGATCACCCGCGAAATCCCGAATCTCTCCGAGGATATGCTCGGCAACTTGGACGCTGACGGTGTCATCCGCATCGGCGCCGAGGTGCACCCGGGTGACGTGCTCGTTGGCAAGGTCACGCCCAAGGGCGAGACCGAGCTCACCGCCGAGGAGCGCCTGCTGCGCGCCATCTTTGGCGAGAAGGCCCGCGAGGTCCGTGACACATCCTTGAAGATGCCGCACGGCGCCTCTGGTCGCGTTATCGGCATCTCGCAGTTCTCGCGTGCAGCTGGCGACGAGCTTCCTCCGGGAATCAACGAGCTCGTTCGCGTGTACGTCGCGCAGAAGCGCAAGGTCCAGCAGGGCGACAAGCTCTCTGGTCGCCACGGTAACAAGGGCGTTATCTCGCTCGTTTTGCCGGTCGAGGACATGCCCTACATGGCAGACGGCACACCAGTCGATGTCATCCTCAACCCTCTGGGCGTTCCCTCTCGTATGAATGTCGGTCAGCTGCTCGAGAATCACCTCGGTTGGGCCGCGCTCAATGGTTGGAGCGACGATCCCAAGAGCGACGAGCCCGTTGAGGGCCCCTTCTTCGTGTCCACCCCGATTTTCGATGGTGCGACCGAGGAGGAGATCTCTGACGTTATCATCAAGGGCAATAAGAATCGCGTGAACAAGGCCAAGAAGCGCTACGGCGACATGTTCTACGAGCCTTTCGTCGCACAGCTTTCCGCCACGGGCAAGGCCGACCTCTACGATGGTCGCACGGGCGAGAAGTTCCGCGAGCAGATCACCGTGGGCCAGACCTACATGCTCAAGCTCTCGCATATGGTTGATGACAAGATTCATGCCCGTTCAACCGGCCCCTACAGCCTCATTACGCAGCAGCCACTCGGCGGCAAGGCCCAGTTCGGTGGCCAGCGTTTTGGCGAGATGGAGGTTTGGGCCCTGTACGCATACGGTGCGGGCAATGTCCTGCAGGAGATTCTCACGGTTAAGTCTGACGATACGGCTGGTCGCGTCAAGGCGTACGAGTCCATCGTCAAGGGCGAGAACATTCCCGCTCCCGAGCTGCCCGAGTCCTTCAAGGTGCTTGTCAAGGAAATGAAGTCCCTCGCACTCGACGTTGAGCTCATTGGCCGTGACGGCAAGGACGAGACTACCGCTCTTACAGAAACTGTCGAGATTCTTGATGCGAGCAGCGAGATCGCCGAGGCCGGTGACTCCGGCATCGATTTGGATCTCGATGCGCTTGACATGCTGACCGACGGCATCGCCCAGATGAACGCGGGTGCCGATGACCTGCTCGGCATTCCCGAAGGCGGCGAGGAGCTTTTGGGCTCTTCGGTCTCCAATGGTGGCGACGAGGTCATGATTGGTGCTGCCGTCCCCGTTGACGACGACGCTTCAGTTGGCGCTGACGAGGGCCTGATCGGCGGTGTCATCACCGAGGACAATCCGCTGCATGATGAGATCGAGGAGGCTCTCGAGGATCAGGTTGCCGAGACCGCAATCGATGAGGATCAGGATACGTACGTCGACGAGGCCGAAGAGCTCATTGGTGACGCCTCTGCCGATCCTGGCATTGCAATTGATGTAGACGTAGATGACGACCCTGAAGGAGAGGAGTAGGCCATGACCGTATTTGACGTCAATAACTTTGATGAGTTCCACATTGGCCTGGCAAGCGCCGAGAAGATCCGCTCCTGGTCGCACGGTGAGGTCAAGAAACCCGAGACCATCAACTACCGTACTCTCAAGCCCGAGAAGGACGGCCTGTTCTGCGAGAAGATCTTTGGCCCGACCAAGGATTGGGAGTGCGCCTGCGGCATTCGCTTCAAGGGCATCGTCTGCGAGCGTTGCGGTGTCGAGGTGACGCGCGCCAAGGTGCGTCGTGAGCGCATGGGCCACATCGAGCTCGCCGCTCCCGTGAGCCACATCTGGTACTTCAAGGGCAGCCCGAGCCGTCTCGGTTACCTGCTCGACATCTCGCCGAAGGATCTCGAGAAGGTCCTGTACTTCGCGAGCAACATCATCACCTGGGTTGACAAGGAGGCTCTGGCCGAGGATGCCGCCGAGCTCGAGGAAGAGCTTGCGGCCGGTCTCGAGGAGCTTGATTCCGAGCGTGACCGTCTCATCCAGATGACGCGTCACCAGTCCACCGAGTACTTCGACGAGAACGGCGAGCGCGAGTACGACGAGGAAGATCTCATGACCCCCGAGGAGGTCGAGGAGGAGATCGCCGATTTGCGCGAGGAGTTCGAGGAGCGCAAGGACCTGCGTACCGAGGCCTACGAGACCCTCATGCGCATCGAGCCCAAGATGCTCATCTCCGACGAGACGCTCTATCGTGAGCTGCGCCTCAACTACCGTGACTACTTCCGTGGTGGCATGGGTGCCGAGGCCGTACGCGACCTGCTCGGCGATGTCGATCTCGAGGCCACGGCCGAGGAGCTGCGCGAGATCATCGCGACCGGCAAGGGCCAGAAGCGCGCCAAGGCCGTCAAGCGCCTCAAGGTCGTCGAGGCCTTCATCCGCAGCAACAACGACCCGACGGACATGATTCTCGATGTCATTCCGGTCATCCCGCCCGATCTGCGCCCGATGGTGCAGCTCGATGGTGGCCGCTTTGCCACGAGCGATCTCAACGATCTGTATCGTCGTGTCATCAATCGCAACAACCGTCTCAAGAAGCTGCTTGATCTCTCGGCTCCCGATATCATCGTGAACAACGAGAAGCGCATGCTTCAGGAGGCCGTGGACGCCCTCTTCGACAATGGCCGTCGTGGCCGCCCCGTCGTGGGTCCGGGCAACCGTCCGCTCAAGTCGCTTGCCGACATGCTCAAGGGCAAGCAGGGCCGCTTCCGCCAGAACCTTCTGGGCAAGCGCGTCGACTACTCCGGCCGTTCGGTTATCGTCGTCGGTCCGCAGCTCAAGATTCACCAGTGCGGTCTTCCCAAGCAGATGGCTCTCGAGCTGTTCAAGCCCTTCGTCATGAAGCGTTTGGTCGAGCTCGAGCAAGCTGCCAACATCAAGGCCGCCAAGCGCATGGTCGATCGCGGCGCATCGCTCGTTTGGGACGTCCTCGAGGAGGTCATCACCGATCATCCCGTGCTGCTTAACCGCGCGCCAACCCTGCACCGCCTCGGCATCCAGGCCTTCGAGCCCGTGCTCGTCGAGGGCAAGGCCATCCGTCTACATCCGCTCGTCTGTACTGCATTCAACGCGGACTTCGACGGTGACCAGATGGCCGTGCACGTGCCGCTGTCAAGCGAGGCGCAGGCCGAGGCCCGCGTGCTCATGCTGAGCTCTAACAACATCAAGTCGCCTGCCCATGGCAAGCCGCTTACCATCCCGACGCAGGACATGATTATCGGCATCTACTACCTCACTGCCGCACGTGACGGCTTCGAGGGCGAAGGTCGCTGCTTCATGGACTTCAAGGATGCGCAGAACGCCTACGACGCCCGTGCCGATGTCGACCTGCAGGCCAAGATCTTCGTGCGCCTCAAGTACGACACCAAGGTCGAGACCTCCTATGGCGTCTACGAGGAGAAGAAGGCCGGCGAGCGCATCGAGACGACGATTGGCCGCATCATCTTCAATAGCGTGCTTCCCAAGGAACATGCCTTCATCAACCACGGCATGGACAAGAAGGAGGTTGGCCGCCTCATCGAGGATTGCGCCAACGCCTACAAGACGCCCGAGATGATGCAGATTCTCGACGGCCTCAAGGCCCTCGGTTTCCACTACGCCACGCGCGCGGGTGTTACCGTGTCCGTCTATGACGCGACGATTCCGCCGAACAAGGCAGACATCCTCGCTGAGGCCGACAAGAAGGTCGCCGCAGTCGAGGAAGACTACGAGATGGGCTTCATGAGCGCTGACGAGCGTCATCGCCAGATTGTCGAGATTTGGACTGTTGCCAACGAGGACGTCGGCAACGCCATGGCCGACAACTTCGACCACTTCAACCCGATCTACATGATGGCCTTCTCCGGTGCTCGCGGTAACATCAAGCAGATTCGTCAGCTTGCCGGTATGCGTGGCCTCATGGCCGACCCGAAGGGCGAGATTATCGACCGCCCGATTAAGGCAAACTTCCGCGAAGGCCTGACCGTACTCGAGTACTTCGTCTCGACGCATGGTTCTCGAAAGGGTATGGCCGACACCGCACTTCGTACCGCCGACTCGGGTTACCTGACCCGTCGTCTGGTCGATGTCGCGCAGGACGTCATCATCCACGAGGAGGATTGCGGTACGAGCGAGGGCATCGAGCAGGCCGTCATCAATCGCAAGGACGAGCCCGATACTAACCTCATCGGCCGCTGCCTGGCTGCCGATGCCGTCGATCCCACTACGGGTGAGGTCATCATTGCCGCGGGCGATTACATCGAGAGCGCCGAGGAACTCGACAAGATTGCCAAGGCCGGTATCGAGAACGTCAAGATCCGCAGTCTCATGACCTGCCACGCGCATTCGGGCGTATGCCAGAAGTGCTACGGCTTCGACCTAGCCGCAGGCCGCCCGGTCAATCTGGGCACGGCTGCCGGTATTATCGCCGCGCAGTCCATTGGCGAGCCGGGCACCCAGCTCACGATGCGCACCTTCCACTCCGGTGGTGTTGCGGGCGAGGACATCACGCAGGGTCTTCCACGTGTTACAGAGCTTTTCGAGGCGCGCAAGCCCAAGGGCCTTGCCATCCTGGCCGAAATCTCCGGTACGCTGCAGATTTCCGCGACCAAGGACAGCCGTACGCTCACCATTCACAACGAGGACGGCGAGGTGCGCGAATACCAGACGGGCGCACGTGCGCAGCTCATGCCGGGCGTTTCCGACATGTGCACCGTCGAGGTCGGCCAGCAGCTCACCAAGGGCTCTATCGACCCGCATGAGCTCCTGCGTCTCACCGACGTCAACACGACGCTGCGCTACATCGTTGACCAGGTCCAGGACGTCTACACGTCCCAGGGCGTCGACATCAACGACAAGCACGTCGAGGTCATCGCGCGCCAGATGCTGCGCAAGGTGACGGTCACCGACCCTGGCAGCTCCAGGTTCCTGCCGGGCTCCCAGGTCAACCGCTACGAATTCGAGGAGGAGGTCGACCGCATTATGCTCGAGGGCGGCGATGTGCCCACCGCGCGTCCGCTCATCCTCGGCATCACGAAGGCCTCGCTGGCCACGGACTCGTTCCTGTCGGCTGCCTCGTTCCAGGAGACCACTAAGGTGCTGACTGATGCCGCGATCGAGGGCAAGGTCGACAAGCTCCAGGGCCTCAAGGAGAACGTCATCATCGGCAAACCCATCCCTGCGGGCACTGGCCTCAAGCGCTACCGCGACCTGCAGCTCACCTACAAGGGCGAGCGCATCGATCGCAGCGGTTCGAGTGCCGATCGTCTGCCCGACTGGGCTCCCGAGGAGCTCCGCGAGACCGAGAGCCTGCTGCCGCAGCCGCAAGACTGGGCCATCAACGGCGAGGAGTACCTGGGCGGTGCTCCGGGCGACATGTCGATGTTCCTCAACGGCGGCTACCTCGGTGGCCGTGGGCCGCAACTTGCCCCCGAGCTTGCCAAGCTCTACCTCTTCGACGACCTGGGTGTTAGCCAGCGCTGGGCCAACAAGTTCAGTGAGGCCGGCATCGAGATGGTTGGCGACCTTGTCGGCAAGACCGAGGACGAGCTATTCCGCATCGAGGGTATTGGCGTCAAGGCAATCGAGGAACTCAGGGCCGGTCTCGAGGCTCGTGACCTGCTCTACATCCTCGATGATCCCAAGAAGAACGACGAGCCGGATGCCTCGCAGCTGCTCGAGATGCTGTTCTCGCCGGAAGACGCAATGTACATGGGTGCCGACGTGCCTCAGTCGTACAGCGCCGATCCCGATGGCTTCATCGGTACGACCTCGCAGCGCCACTCGTCTTCCGATGAGGATGTGCTCAACGAGTTGCTTGGCGGCCTGAGCGATTCTGGCTTCGGCATCACCGACGAGGAGACCGAGAGGCTTGAGAATGCTCAAGACGATGACGGTCTGATTGGATAGAGTTGTCAAGCGTTTTTGACCATGATATCTAAACGGGAATCCCCTGGTCCTTGTGACCAGGGGATTCGTGTGTAATAGGGTGCGAAAAAGTTTGGATACACCCGGGTGCGTGGCGTTTGACAGCCTTGGATTGGACGAGTAGTCTACCGCCTTGCGCTTTTGAAACCTGCAAAAGCATCACTACGGTAAACCGGTAGCAAAACGAAAGGAACTACATTGCCTACCATTAATCAGTTGGTCCGTAAGGGCCGCGCGAAGGCAGTCGACAAATCCAAGTCGCCCGCCCTCAAGGGCAATCCCCAGAAGCGTGGGGTTTGCACGCGCGTCTACACTGCAACCCCCAAGAAGCCGAACTCGGCTCTTCGCAAGGTTGCCCGTGTCCGTCTTGTCAACGGCATGGAAGTCACCGCCTACATTCCTGGCATTGGCCACAACCTGCAGGAGCACTCCATGGTGCTTATCCGCGGTGGCCGCATTAAGGACCTCCCCGGTGTCCGCTACAAGATCATCCGCGGTACGCTCGATACCGCTTCCGTGTCCGATCGTGCTCAGGCCCGTAGCCGTTACGGCGCCAAGAAGCCCAAGAACTAAAGAAAGGGGAGATTGAGAAATGCCACGTCGTTCAGCTGCAGTACGCCGCGAGATTACTCCGGACGCCGTATACAACAACCGTCTTGTCACGCAGCTCATCAACAAGGTCCTGCTCGACGGCAAGCGCTCGACTGCCGAGAGCATCGTCTACGGTGCCTTTGACATCGTCGAGGCAAAGACCGGCGAAGATCCCCTGAGCGTCTTCAAGAAGGCCATGGACAACGTCCGCCCCACGGTTGAGGTCAAGCCTCGCCGCGTCGGTGGTGCCACGTACCAGGTTCCGACCGAGGTCAACTCCCGTCGTGCCACCACGCTCGCCATCCGCTGGATTGTCGGCTACTCGCGCGATCGCAAGGAGCGCAGCATGGCCGAGCGTCTCGCGAATGAGATCATGGACGCTTCCAATGGTCTGGGCGCATCCGTCAAGAAGCGCGAAGACGTCTACAAGATGGCCGAGTCCAATCGCGCCTTCTCTCACTATCGCTGGTAGGAGGTACACATAATGGCAACGAAGAAAACTCCGCTTGAGGATACTCGCAATATCGGCATCATGGCTCACATCGATGCCGGTAAGACCACCACGACCGAGCGCATCCTCTACTACACGGGCAAGACCCACAAGATCGGTGAGGTTCACGACGGTGCTGCGACCATGGACTGGATGGTTCAGGAGCAGGAGCGCGGCGTAACCATTACCTCTGCTGCCACCACGTGCTTCTGGGACAAGGACGGCAAGACCTACCGCATCCAGATCATCGACACCCCGGGCCACGTTGACTTCACCTCCGAGGTCGAGCGTAGCCTGCGCGTTCTCGACGGCGCTGTCGCCGTGTTCGATGCTGTTGCTGGTGTTCAGCCTCAGTCCGAGACGGTCTGGCGTCAGGCCTCCCGCTACGAGGTTCCCCGCATCGCCTTCATCAACAAGTACGATCGCATCGGCGCCAACTACTTCCGCGCTATCGATACCATGAGGGATCGTCTCGGCGCACATGCCATCGCCGCTCAGGTTCCCATGGGTGAAGAGGACCACTTCTGGGGCGTCATCGATCTCGTCACCATGACCGCATGGGACTTCAAGGCCGACGACAAGGGCATGACCTACCCCGAGCCCATGGATACCATCCCCGACGAGTTTGTTGACATCGTCGAGGAGCGCCGTGCCGAGCTGCTCGAGGCTGCCGCCGACTACGATGACGAGCTCATGGAACTCGTCCTCATGGACGAGGAGATTCCCGTCGACCTGCTCAAGAAGGCCCTACGCGCCGGCGTTCTCGCCAACGACCTCAACCTTGTCTTCGTGGGTTCTGCTTACAAGAATAAGGGCGTTCAGGAGCTGCTCGACGCTGTCGTCGACTACCTGCCCAGCCCGCTCG
>CABURF010000033.1 GCA_902493755.1 uncultured Coriobacteriia bacterium | reverse complement strand
TCGAGCGGATCGAGGACATCACCGCCGCCTATGCCAACGCCGCCGTGCTGGCGCGACGCGCGGGCTTCCAGATGTGCATGGTCCACGCGGGACACGGCTGGCTCATCAACCAGTTCCTCTCGCCGTACTTCAACAAGCGCACCGACGAGTACGGTGGCTCCCTCGAGAACCGTCTGCGCTTCGCTCGTCAGATACTCACCGCGATTCGCGAGGCTACGGGCCCCGGCTTTCCCATCGAACTGCGCATGAGTGGCTCGGAACTCTTCGATGGCGGCTATGACATCGAAGAGGGCTGCCGTATCGCTGAAGGTCTCGAGAATCTCGTCGACCTCATTCACGTGTCGGCTGGCTCGTATCAGTTTGGCTTCTCGATTACCCATCCGTCGATGTTCCGCGAACACGGCTGCAACGTGCCGCTGGCCGCACAGATCAAGCAGCATGTATCCGTGCCGGTCATCGCCATCGGCGGCTTGTCCGACCCGGCGCAGATGGAGCAGATCATCGCCAGTGGCCAGGCCGATGCCGTCGCCATGGCCCGCGCGTTGCTTGCCGACCCCGAGCTTCCCAACAAGGTCATGGCAAACAAGGGCGACGAGGTTGTGAAGTGCCTACGTTGCTTCGTCTGTATGGCCGAGCGTCCCGTGACCCTGACGCGTCGTTGCGCCGTGAATCCGCTCATCGGCCGCGAGTTCGAGGGGATGGCGGTGACACCTGCAGCCCAATCCAAGCGCGTGCTTGTGGCCGGCGGTGGTATTGCTGGCATGAAGGCCGCCCACACCGCGGCATTGCGTGGTCATGATGTCACGCTGTGCGAGGCGAGCGATGAGCTCGGCGGCATTCTGCGCACCGAAGCGGCGCTTCCCTTCAAGTACGACATGTACGAGCTGGGGCGCACCTACGCGCACCTGTGCCGCGAGGCCGGCGTCGATATCCGGCTCGAGACGCCCGTGACTTCCACGCTGTGCGACGAACTCGAGCCAGACGCGCTCATCATCGCCGTGGGCTCCGAGCCCATCAAGCTGCCCTTCCCCGTGGCCGGGGATGCTCGCGTTATTTCCATCGACGAGCTCTACCTGGACGGCGTCGAGCCGGGGCCGGAGGTCGCCGTCATCGGCGGAGGCCTTACCGGTTGCGAGTGCGCACTGCAGCTGGCGCGCACGGGCCACAAGGTGCACCTCATCGAGATGCGCTCCGAGCTGGCGCCCGACGCCAACATCCGCCACCGTCCCATCCTATTGGCGGAGCTGGAGGGCGAGGATATCGACGTGCTGACGGGCGCTGCCGCGAAGTGCGTGGGTGCCGACGGCGTGACGGTCACCATCGATGGTGAGGAGAGAGCGGTGCCATGCCAGTCGGTCATCGCCGCTATCGGTCAGCGTTCGCGTAGCGCGGCCGTGGACGAGCTGCGCGACGGCGCGCCCTTCGTGCGCGTCATCGGTGACGCCCAGCGCCCGGCCAACATTACGCTCGCGATCTACGAGGCCTATCACGCGGGCCTGGATATTTAAAGTGAGACAGCCTGGTTAGACAATCTGTCTCACTTTACAGCCCTTGTTATTTCGACCGCAGCGAACGGAGTGAGCGGAGCCGAGGGGCTCTTCTACTTATGGCACTCACACAAAGCCATTTTATAGTATAATGGCTCTCGTAAAAAGCCATTATACTAACGGAGCTTCACATGAACAATCAGATCGTGGAAATCATCGGCAGCTTCTCCCTTGACGATTACCGTCCGATATTTCCACGTGATCTCGATTTGGGCGAGCCGCTTATGCCACGAGCGGGCAATCTAGTCACCGTTATAGCCGGCATGCGGCGCTCGGGGAAAACGTACCGTATGTTTCAGGTTATGGATCAGCTCATGGCTCTGGGAGTATCCAGGGAGCGCATCCTGTATTTTTCTTTCGAGGACACGCGCATTGACCCTGTCACCCCCGAAACAGGCGACCAAGTAATCGAAACTTTCTATTCCCTTAATCCTGATGCCTTGGAGGGAGGAGCGTATTTCTTCTTCGACGAGATACAGGAGATGGACAATTGGGGAAAGTGGCTTCGACGCGTAGTCGATACCATGAAGGCGACGATTTACGTCACCGGGTCGTCTTCCAAATTGTTATCCGAGGAAATCACATCGGCGTTTCGAGGGCGCTCTATTGAGTACGTGCAGTACCCATTTAGCTTCAGGGAATTCGTTCGCTACCGAGACCCTGAGTTGATAAAGCCGTCCCATGTCCACAGTATGCAGAGCAGACTTACGCTCGAGGGATTGTTCGACGAATACCTTTTGGTTGGCGGATTTCCTGCCGTGCAGGATATGCCCGAGCCTCGTCGGATCAATCTCTTGCAGGGCTATGTTCAGCAAGTTGTGTCAAAGGATGTGGTGGAACGCCATAATATTAGCAATCCCGACGCTGTGGTCCAGTTTACGCGAAAGGCGCTTGCGTCAAATGGTCGCGCATTCTCTTTGAGAAAGACCGCAAACCAGATGGCCTCGGCCGGGATCCGCGTCGGACGCAACTCCCTTTCTGATTATTTGAAGTATCTGAAGAACGCATTTCTGATTACGGGGATTGACGAGTTCAGCCTTTCATTAAACGAGAGAGCGAGTGCGATAGAAAAGGTGTATGCCGTTGATCCTGGGTTAGCGCGCGCAAATGCACCGGCTTCTGTGCGCGATGATGGACAAGCTTTGGAGGGTGCAGTCGCAATCGAACTTGAGCGACGGGCAGGCGCCGGTTCTCGAGCCGGCAGACTGTCTTTGCTAAAGACAGCGCGGCATGGTTACGAAGTTGATTTTGTCGAAGGCGATGCGCTCTTTGGCGAAGTCTATCAGCTTATTCAGGTGTCAAATTCGATTGAGGACGAGGGGACGCGTGCCCGTGAGACGAGGGCGCTCTGGGAAGGCATGGAACAGTTCGGGCTTTCCACCTCGACGCTGATCGTCGGAAAGGGCAAGGATGCGACGCTGGAGCAAGACGGAGCGAAAATCGAAGTCGTTCCTGCCTGGAAGTGGTTTTTGTCCTGAGAAACCTTCCTTGGCACCTTGTCCTTTGGCGCCATTTCGTCTTGCTAACGCAGGACAGAAGACTAATCGATTAATTGATGAGCTTGGTCGAGAAGTTCGTCTAAGGTGTAGCTTGTCGTATCATCAGCATTAACGACGTCAAATGTATAGGAAAGGAGCCGTGCGTGCTGTTCTGCCGGGCGCATCAATGTCACAACAAGCCCGTTCTCCTTCAGGCCGCTGCTGCTCGCCATATCTATCTGGTATGGAACGCTCGCTCTAAGCGAGGTGCCTTGCGCCTGTATAGGTAAAAGTGGTGAGAGCATGTCAAGAGAGCCATCGGAAAAAACAATGGCGAAAAACTCTGAACCATCTAGATTGGTTGCGGGCTCCAAGCTCACAATACTCTGTCCGAAATCTCTTTTATAAACCTCATGGCCGTCTTTAACAGAATAGATTGCGAATTCGCTTCCAGCAGCGCATGCAACCATTCGTTCACCTCCAAGGGTACGCTGGCAAGACAGATGTCATCACGGAGCTCGCCCGCACGTCATTCGTGCGCTACACCACCGACCGCATCGTCTCGCAGACCGACCAGGAGTTCGCGACCTTCGCCACCCTACCTGCCGACTTGCGCAATTCCAGCATCGCCTACATCAGCAGCATCCACTCGAAGCTGGAAGCGCTTGGCTACGAGGTACTGCCGGCAGGCAGTTGCTATCCCGACCGCTGCGTGGGGGAGTTCACCGCAAGCGAGGTCGAATGTCTGGCCATCTTAGAGCACAGGCGCTGGCTCAAGGAGCGCGAACATGCCGGCTGGCGTTACGGAGAGATAAAGGACGTGGAGGCAAAGCGCAGCCCCTACATGGTTCCCTGGGAAGAGCTGCCCGACCGCGCTAAGGAGTGGAATCGCTCTGCCGTGCGAAGCATCCCGGCCCTGCTCGCGAGCGTGAACCTGGCGATCGTGCGATAGAGGCGCGAAGCGCCGTAGCGGAGAAATCTTTCCGCTAGCCAAAAAGCGTCATGCTGCGTTCGCGCGTGATGACGCCCTGCGCGGCGCTCAGGTGTATGCGCACGGCCTCTTCGTCGCTGTGGCATGTCTCGAGAAGCGCGTCATACGTGGGAAGAAGTAGCTCCTCCGTTCGGTCACGCCCCTTTTGCGTCAGCTTCAGCAATTTGGTTCGGCGGTTTTCCGCGCTGCGCTCTTTGGAGATGTGTCCTTGGGATTCCAGGGTTTTCATGGGGGCCGTAATGTCGCTACTCTTCAGGAAAAGGTAATCGGCGACGCGCGATGCGGTCACGTTGGGGCCGATCAGATAGAGCGCGAGCAATATGCGCAGCTCGGATGTCTTGAGGCCGAGCTCACGCAGACGTTGCGCCGTGAGCGTGCGCGATATCATGATGGTGTCGAAGAATGCCGTATCCAGGCGGAACTTGCCGTTTTCGATGCGCTTCGCATCATGAAGCGTCACCGCATTGGTCGAGCTGGCCCAGGCGGCCTCGAGCTGCTCGGGTGTGAGGTTTCTCCAGTAGTTCTGCAAGAACCGCCCGACATGATAGTCCGCCCGCTCGATAGCCGACGAGCCCTTTCGCGTGAGAGCGAGTGACACCACGCGCATGTCATCGGGATCTTCCGTCCTCGTGACAAGTCCGTTGTCCACAAGATGGGGGACTGCGGCCGAAACCGTGCTCACGCCGACACGTAGATTGGTGGCCAGGTCGGTGCTGCGCATGGTCTGCTGTGGGGCCGATAGCAGGCGCAAGAGCGTGCGGTATTGCAAGGTCGTGAGGGAACAGTCGCTTTCCAAGATGCGACTGATGGATTTGTACAGCAGGTTCATGATGGTGAGGTAATCCGACAGGCCCTCGACTGCGGCGGCGTGTTGCGGGTGGTTGACGTCCTCGAGCTTGCGACGTTCCTGATCAAGTCCGATTGCAATCATGAAAACCCCATCGATGCGACTCTGCAGAAATTATCCAATTACAATATTATTTAATTCATATATTGTTAATGAAAAATGCTTTACATGAGGGTGGATGGGCGTAATCTTTTGGTGACTGGTCGTCGCGAATGCGTCGCATGTCGCAGCCAGCAAAGAGAGAGCGAGAGGAGTTTCGCATGTCGGAAGAATCGTTCGTCTACACTGCATGTCCTGGTTGGGGTGACCACGACTACTGTGCGCTCAAAACCATCGTGAAAGATGGCAAGATCGAGCGCATGGAGCGCATTGTCTACTCCCAGCCGGAAGAGCCCGATGGGCATATTTGCCAGAAGGGCTGCTTAGCGGGCCGCCAACCCTATGATCCCAAACGTCTCAAGAAGCCACTCAAGCGTGTGGGCGAGCGCGGCAGCGGGAAATTCGAGGAAATCAGCTGGGACCAGGCCCTCGATGAGATTGGCGAGAAGCTCTGCAAGATTCGCGATGAGTACGGTCCCGACAAGGTCGTTCTCTGGAACCTCGGTGCAGGCGTTCCCGCTCAGTACAGCTTCGAGAACCTGATGCCGTTCCGTTTCGCGAACACCTTTGGCGTCACCGTTCCGCTCGGATCAATCGGTTTGGATAATGGTCCCTTCTACGCCGAGTTCTACAATGCGGGTAGCGAGTTTCCCCGCACCGTGATCGATCCGCGCATCATGGTCGGCACGGATCTCATTTACGTTTGGGGCTGCAATCCCATTGAGAACCAGATGCGCTGCGCCCAGAACCTCGTGCGCGCCCGCGAGGCCGGTGCACGCATCGTCGACCTCGGCCTCATCTTCGACGGCACCGCCGGATTCGCCGACGAGTTCGTTGCCATGAAGCCGGCGTCCGATGGTTATCTGGCCATGGCCATGGTGAACTACATCCTGCAAAACGACCTGCAGGCAAGCGAGTACCTCCTTGCACGTTCCATCGCCGCCTATCTCGTCGATGACGAGACGGGCCTGCTGGCCCGTGACACTGAGGGCAACTTCCTGGTCTGGGACGCTGCCAGTGATGCGGCGGTGCCCGTTGCGCCCAAGCGCGGTGACTATCCCGAAGGAGCCGACGTCCAGCTCTTTGGAAGTCACGAGATCGACGGCAAGGGCTACACCACCGCGCTGCAGAAGCTCAAGGATGCCGCAGCGGAGTACACCTTCGAGCTTGCCGCCGAAAAGTGCGGTATCAGCGCCGAGGATGCCGAGCGCCTTGCGCGTGATTGGGTCGAGGCAGAAAACGCCTTTATCCTGTCGGGCTATGGCCTGCGCTACCGCAACTCCAACGAGACCTATCGCCAGTTCCTGTTGCTCGGTGCCCTGACGGGGCGTCTGGGCAAGCCAGGTAGCGGCGTCTTCGAGGCGCTGCAGCTCCAGAGCTGGCCACTCGTCTTCAATGACATCCCCATCAGCTGCCCTGACGGCGTCGCCGGCGTGAAGTCTGTGCCCGTGCGCATGGCCCAGTGGTTCGCGGCTGCCGAGGCCGATGACAGCCCCTACAAGGCGCTCATCGTATGCAGCGGCAATCCCGTGCACCAACAGCCCGACCGCCAGCGTTGGCTCGACGTCGTGAAGGACATGGAGCTTGTCGTCGACTATGACGTGTGGCTCACCGACACCGGCGAGATTGCTGACTACGTGTTGCCCGATCTCATGTCCTTCGAGCGCGAGGACCTCATTACGGGAGCATGCTACAACCATGTCATTCTGCAGGAGCCGGCCATCGAGCCGCAGGTCGACGGCCATGAGCCCGTATGGGTGTTCAGCGAGCTCGCCAAGCGCGTTGGCCTGGGCGATTACTTCACGATGGGCATTCCCGAATACATCGATATCCGCCTGCAGACGCAGTACCCGCTCATTGCCGGCATCCAGCCACCCGTTACTTACGAGCGCCTCAAGGCCGAGAAGATGATTCGCGCCGCCGCTCCGCCCGAGCCCAAGTACACGCCGTACCTCAATCCCGTTGAGGTACTCGATAACGAGACCGGCCGCATGGAGATCATGTACTCCGAGAAGCTCGCCGATCTTGGCATGGCGACGACCAAGGTTCTCGAGCCGAACAAGATTGGCAAGTCGAGCGAATATCCTTACCAGCTCTTCACTGGACGCCAGCGCTTCTTCATGCAATCGAGCTTCACCGACGATCCCATCACCGTGAAGCTTTCCGGAGAGACGCCCGCCACGAGGCTCAATCCGGTGCAGGCCCAGCGCTTGGGGCTGGCCGAAGGCGATATGGTCGAGGTCTTCAACGAGCGTGGGCATGTCATCACGCGTCTGGTGCTCGACGAGAGCGTGCCAGATGGCACCGTGCACGTGTGGTTTGGCTGGCGTCGTCGTCAGTTCGAGGAGGGCACCTACGCCGAGATCACGCACCAGTGCGCCGGCCAGGATTCGCAGGGCCCGCTCGAGGACAAGTGGTTCGCGGATTGGCTCGCTGCGGGACATCATCCCAACCCCTACGTCGAGGCGATGAGTTCGCTCACGGGCTCGACCGATTGCTATTGGGATTCGTGGTGCGATATCCGCAAGTTCGAGGGCGAGATAACGCCCAATCCGCAGGAATCCATCGTGAAGGAGGCTTAAGTCATGGCACACAAGATGTTGGTCGATATTGACCGTTGCATAGGTTGCTGGACCTGCGCGATGGGTTGCAAGGTCGGCAATCACCTGGAAGACGAGGAGTATCGCGTCGAGGTCAAGACGCATGGTTCTGGGCAGGGAATCGACCGCCCCGAGGGCGTGTATCCCGATCTGCACATGTGGTGGCAGCCGGTCTACCTGCCAAGTTGCACCTTCTGTGCCGAGCGCATGAAGGAGGGAGAGCCACAGTTCTGCGTGATGGATTGTCCGACGCAGGCGCTGGCCTTCGGTGATATCGACGATCCGGACTCCGCATATTCGCAGGCCCGAGCGCGGCTCGAGGCCCGCGGCGCGCGGTTCTGGGAGCTCGACGATGCCGGAGCGACCACGCGCTCGTGCATCGAGTATGCCAGCACCCGCCAATAGTGGGACAAGTGGACAGGTCATTTGTCCCAGTTTTGCCAGCAACGAGACGGCCCCTGGGGATTTCTGGGGGCCGTTTTGTCATGGTCGTACCACGTCAGCGTTCTGCTGCTAAAATGAAATCATCGCTACCGACTATAAAAGGAGGTTCCCATGAAATACGAAATCGTTGATGCCGCTTACGTGCTCGAGCACCTTGGCAAGATGCCCATCCTGGACGTGCGTCCCAAGGACATGTATCTGGAAAGTCGCATTCCCGGCGCGCTTTCGGCTCCGCTCCTGGAGGCCAAGGAAGCCCCGGAGGACACGACTGAGTTCTTCCTGCGCGAGGTTCTCGATGCCGGAATTGACCCCACCACGGACTTCATCGTCTACTGCTACAACGGTGGCCTTGCTCGCGAGGCCTGCGACCTGCTCGAGAATGCCGGCAATACCTGCCAGAAGTGCTACGAGGGTAGCTGGATCGACTGGATTTCCGATTCCTCACGTCCCATCGAGAAATGAGACAATTGCTCTGAGCAACTGTCTCATTAGCAACAGGCCCCTGTGGATGGTGGGACAAATGACCTGTCCATTTGTCCCACCATCCGAGTTGCCTTCTATTCCCCC
>CABURF010000032.1 GCA_902493755.1 uncultured Coriobacteriia bacterium | reverse complement strand
TCATTTTCATCGGATTCCTCTACGTGCTTACCATCAAGCTGCGCAAGTCGCCGTTCGATATCTCGATGGCGCAACACGCGCATCAGGAGATCGTCCGTGGTATCGTGACCGAGTTCTCGGGGCGCACGCTTGCTCTCGTCGAGCTCTCGCATTGGTACGAGACCATACTCTTTCTCGGTTGGACGGGCATGTTCGTTGTCTGGGCCGGGGGATGGGTTGCCGCTGTGGTGGCCATCGTCGTCGCGCTCGTGATCTGGTTCTTCGAGATTTGGATTGACAATAACTTCGCTCGCTTCAAGTGGGAGACGATGCTCAAGAGCGCCTGGTGGGTCGCATTAGTCGCCGGTACGATCAATATCGTCTACCTGCTGTTCATCTAGAATCGGGAGGTGCCAACTATGTCAAACGTGGGAAAGTCACCCTGGATCATTCACTACGATGGCTCGAGCTGTAACGGCTGTGACATCGAGGTGCTCGCTGCACTGACTCCGCTCTACGATGCGGAACGCTTTGGCGTCGTCAACACGGGCAATCCCAAGCATGCCGATATCTTTGTCGTCACGGGTGGCATCAACGACCAGAACGCACCGGTCGTCAAGCAAATCTACGATCAGATGCTCGAGCCCAAGGTTGTCGTTGCCTGCGGCGCGTGCGCCTGTGGTGGCGGTGTCTACCAGACTTGCTACAACATTCTCGGTGGCGTCGACACCGTCATTCCCGTCGATGCCTACGTTCCCGGCTGCGCCGTCAAGCCCGAGTCAATTCTCGATGCCGTTATCGCCGGCGTCGGGATTCTTGAGGAGAAGTCAAAGGCCATGAAGATGAATCCGGCCGACAAGGACCGAACCGACGCGCAAGCTTCGACGGGCGCGCATGCATCCGTTGCCGATGTCGATGACGTATCCGGTGCCTCGGGTGCGGATATCGAGTAGGAGGGTGAGCATGATACTATTCCAGCCCAACGTGTTTGAGACCGTGGAGCTCGATGCACTCTTCGAGGCGGTCTCGGACCTCAAGCAGCGTGATTACCGCTTCGTGCAGATTTGCGCGACGACGCTCGAGGACTCCTGCGAGCTCCTCTACGCCTTCATCGCGCCAGATGCCGTTGACGGTTGCCTTACGGGCCTGACCGTGAACGTTCCCGATGGCATGCCCGTCCCCTCGATAACCGAGCTCTATCCTGCAGCCTTTGTCTTCGAGAACGAGACGCATGACCTCTTCGGTGTCAACATTTACGGCATCAACCTGGACTTCCAGGGGGAGTTCTACAAAGTCTCCCAGAAGTTCCCGATGAATCCGCGTGCTGCCGAAGGGCAACCCGATACGGACCAAGGAGGCCGGCAATGAGTAAGCGCACCGTTGTCCCGTTCGGACCGCAACACCCCGTCCTTCCCGAACCCGTGCATCTCGACCTCGTTTTGGAGGACGAGACCGTCGTCAATGCCATTCCGCGCATCGGCTACGTTCATCGCGGTCTCGAGAAACTCGTCGAGAAGCGCGACTACACGCAGTTCGTATACGTGACCGAGCGTATCTGCGGCATCTGCTCGTTTGGCCACTCGCTCGGCTATTCCGAGTGCGTCGAGAAGCTCATGGGCATCGAAATTACCGACCGCGCTGCCTATCTGCGTGTCATCTTCCACGAGCTCTCCCGTATGCATAGCCATTTGCTATGGCTCGGTCTGCTGGCCGATGGCTTCGGTTTTGAGGCCTTGTTCATGCATGCTTGGCGCCTGCGCGAGACCGTTCTTGATATCTTCGAGCAGGTCACGGGCGGTCGTGTCATCTTTTCTGCCTGCGATGTGGGCGGCTTTCGCCAGGAGGTCTCTAATGAGACGCTTGCTGGCATCGTGATCAAGCTCGAAAGGCTACGCGAGGAGTATCGCAGCATCGCCAAGACCCTACTCGAGGATTCCTCCGTCAAGAGTCGCATGGTTGGTGTCGGGCACATCTCGACCGAGAAAGCCCTTGAGCTCTCGATGGTCGGCCCCTTCGCACGTGCCTCCAACGTCGCCACCGACGAGCGCCTCAACGGTATCGGTGCCTATGGTGAGCTAGCCTCCTTCGAGCCCGTGCTCTCCGATGGCGGCGACTGCTACGCGCGTTGCGATGTGCGCGTGCGCGAGGTGCTCCAATCCATCGACATCATTGCCGAACTCGTCGACAAGATTCCCGATGGCGAGGTCATGGTGCCCGTCAAGGGCGCGCCCGAGGATGGTGCCCAGGCGATGACGACGCTCGAACAACCTCGTGGCCAAGCCTTCTATTACTCGAAGGGCAACGGTACCAAGAATCTCGCCCGCATGCGCGTGCGCACGCCGACGAGTCAGAACATCGCCGGCATGGTTGCCGCGCTTTCCAACGTCGAGCTTGCTGACGTACCCATGGTCGTCCTCACGATTGACCCGTGCATCAGCTGCACTGAAAGGTAGAGAGATGGGTGTATTCAAACTGGGCGGACTGACGCTCAAGAGCCTGTTCAGCAAGCGTGCGACGAGGAAATATCCCTACGAGGTGCGCGAGACATTCGAGAATGCGCGCGGCCAGATCGACATGATTGACATCCACAACTGCATCTTCTGCGGTATGTGCCAGCGTAAGTGCCCCGCCGACTGCATCATCGTCGATCGCGATGAATCTCGTTGGACCTACTGGCCCTACAAGTGCATCGCTTGTGGCGCCTGCGTGGCCTCCTGCCCGACCAAGGACCTCGAGATGCTCAGGGAGCGTCCGCCCATCACGACGGACAACCGGACGACGCGCGTCTACGAGCTCACCGAAGAGGAAAAGGCCGAGAAGGCACGCATCGCTGCCGAGAAGAAGGCCGCTGCGCTGAAGGCTGCCGAAGAGAAGAAGAAGGCCGCTGCGGCGAAGAAGGCTGCCGAGGAGGCAGTTGGAAACGCACCGGCAGGGGAGTAGTCCGAACTTTGCCAGAGGAGTTTTCGATGGCATCAGATGAGATGGCACATAACGAAGAGGAGCAGGTGCTCGACAAGGTGCTTACTGCCCCCAACGTGATTACGCTCGTGCGCCTGCTGCTGCTTCCGCTTTTCCTTTGGCTGCTTTTTGCCACGCCTCATCATATTGCGGCGCTCGTCGTGTATGCCATAGCAGCCTCGACTGACTGGGTCGATGGACAGGTCGCGCGTCGCACGCATCAGGTTTCCAGGCTTGGCAAGCTCTTTGATCCCCTCGTTGACAGATTGCTCATCGCTGTCGGCGTCATCGCCATTTTCATACTTGGGCGCCTGCCCCTGTGGATACTTGTCTACCTCATCGTGCGCGATCTGTGTCTGCTGCTCGGTGGACGCTATCTGCTTGCCAGGGTTGGTGAGGTTCCACCGGTCGTGTATGTGGGCAAGTTTGCAACCGCCTTCATCATGATTGGCTTCTGCTTCCTGTTGCTCGGGCTGCCCGTACTTCCCGGTCTCGGATTTGCCGATGCACCCGCATGGCTCCCCGGTTTTGGCAGCGGGGAGGCCCTGCTCGGTATCTGGTTTGTCTACGCAGGCCTCATCTGCTCGATAATTGCCTTTCTCATCTATGTCGCGAGAGGCATCCGTCTTCTTTCGGGAGCATCCTGACCAGGGCATATCAAGGTTCTGTGCAGCATTTGCGCAGGAGAATTAAATTTTGCTTAATCGTTTAATTATGCTGGGCACCTCTCGTGTCATTGGTGGTATTCTTAGCAGTCACATATTGCCCGATAGAAGAGGTTTGAGCACAGGTGACCGATTCGACCAACAAGCCAGAGCCCAGCAAGCGAACACGACCCGCATCGGGTACGTCCGCCTTCAAGCCGAAGGCACGCAAGTCGGTGAGGCAACCCGCATCCAAGCCTGTGCAAACTTCCAAGGTAGATGCCGCTCCCAAGGTCGCAAAACCGGCGAAGGCAGCAAAAGTCGCCAAGTCATCGAAGACCTTGCGCATTCCCAAGGCCACGCGCGCTTCCAAGATTCCGCGCACTACCACCACATCGAAGGCGAGCAAGGCCGGCACGCTCTCCACTGCACCAAGCCGCCTAAGCAGTTCGTCTTCTCCTTGGGCTTCACAGGGCGGATCGTCGACTACGCAGAGCTTTGGCGCAATCGGTGGCGATCAACAATCGAAGGCCCGTTCGGCCCAGTCCACGCACGGCGCGTTCGGAAGGTTCTCCCGCACGCAAGCGGCAGGTCCCAATGCTCGTGCACGCGAAAAGGGCATGCCCGCGGCGCGCACCCCGAGCACTTCGAACGAGTTCATTGCATATACCAAGTCGCATCTCCAGATCATGATTCCGCTCTTCGCCGTCGTTGCGCTCCTGCTCATCTACACCTGCGTCGACGTTGTCTCCTCGTTCGGTAGGATTCACCCCGGCGTCTCCGTACAGGGCATTGAAGTAGGTGGCATGAGCGTGCAGGATGCCGCCGCCAAGATCAACGAGGAGCTTTCCCCCAAGCTTTCTAACGCACACGTCACTATTTATGAGAGCGCCGACATTGCTTCAGCTGATGGGGCGCAGATCCCGTCGGACGGTATCGAGCAGGCTCATGCAGATGAAACGGCGGCGGGTTCGGACATTAACGATGACGGCACCATCGATAAATGGAACATCACGGCCGAGACCATCGGCGCCTATGTCGATGGCGAGGCGCTTGCCGAGGAAGCCTATCTCGTGGGTCGCAAGGGCAATTTTGTCGCCGAGCGCTTCTTCTCCTGGTTTGGCGGAACCCATCTCGACGCCACTGTCTCCGTGCGAGACGAGCGCTTCAATGCACTCGCGACGGAGATTAACCAGGAGATTGGCTTACCCATTGTGGATAGCACCATACACATCGAGGATGGCGCCGTCTCCGTTGCCAACGGTAGCGATGGCTGGTCGGTCGATGCCCCCACCTTTATCGAGCGCTTCAGTGCGAGCGCGTTCTCGCCCGATAACTTCCCCTTCGTCATCCCGATGAAGACAGATCCGATGCATATCAGGCCGGCCACTGCCCAAAAGGTCGCAGATGATGTCAAGGCGGCCATTGCCGAGAACGTCACCATCGTGCACGACCCCGACACCTGGACGCTCGATACCGCAGACCTTGGTGAGCTCATTAGCTTGCAGGTGCTCACGCCCGACGAGGTACTCGTCTTCGGCAGCGGTACGCAGAAGATCGTCGCTGACGGTACTGCGGTTTCGGATTACGACACCTCGGCCTGGATCGATTCGGATTCGGGCTACGTCCTACAGGCATACGTCGACCAGGAGAAGACCGATCGCTATCTGGTCGGCATTCTTGGCGCGGCCGCCACGGGAGGCGCCACCGACGCCTACTTCGACACGAGCTCCGGTGAGGTAGTGCTTGTCGCTGCCGTCGAGGGCTACGGCCCCGATCGCTCTGCCGCAGAGATCGCCTTGCAGGACCTGCTTTTCGGCGAGCCGGATGCCACGACGGCAAGCAGCCGCACCATCTCGCTCGTGGATGTTACCATTCAACCCGAACTCACCACCGAGAAGGCCCAGGCCATGGGCATTACCGAGCGTCTCGCAACTTGGACGATTCCGTTGTCGGGTTCCTCGGAGCGCATCAACAACATCAGGCTGCTCTGTCGCCTCATCAATAATTCCCTCGTGGCACCGGGCGCTACTTGGTCGTTCAATGGCACCACGGGCGAGCGTACGGCCGAGAAGGGCTTCCAGACGGCTCCCGTCATTGTCAACGGCAAGCATGAGGATCAGCTCGGTGGCGGCATCTGCCAGATCGCGACATGCATTTTCAATGCCGCTTGCTTCTCGGGCCTCGGCATTCAGGAGCGCGTGAATCACGACTTCTACATCGCCGCCTACGATGATTACGGTTTTGCCGATGCCACGGTTTCGTGGAAGTCGCCAGATCTCAAATGGGTCAACGATATGTCGACCTACGTGCTCATGACGGCGAACGTAACTGATGACAACGTCGTCGTTAGTTTCTGGGGCACCAAGGACGGTCGCACGGTTGACTGTCAACGCGGTGATTGGAAGGCTGGCGATAAGTTCGTCTCAATTACCGAAGTCGATCCTGAGCTCGCTCCAGGCGAACGCAAAATGACGCAGAGCGGTCAGGATGGCCGGAGCATCGACATCCGCTATCTCGCGAAGGCCGCTGACGGCACCGTGCTGCATGACGTCACTTTCCACTCGATCTACTCGGCACAAAATGAAATCATCACCGTAGGCCCCGACACACCTGCTCCGCCCCCTGCTGCCGATCCGCCTGCGGCCGAATAAAGGCATTGCGGGGCACTGTCCCCGAATGATAGGAAACAGCACGATTCCAGGAAGGCAAGAGGCATGGCGTACCAAGACGAAATAACCCACATTGATCGGGGCGAGCTCGAGGGTTTGCAGCTCGAACGCTTGAGGGAGACCCTCGTCAACTGTTACGAGAACATTGACTTTTACAAGAAATCCTTTGACGAGGCGGGATTCGATCCGCACACTATCGAGTCACTCGAGGATCTTCGGAAGGCTCCTTTCACCACCAAACAGGACATGCGCGATGCCTACCCCTACGAGCTCTTTGCCGTCCCTCGCAAGGATGTGAAGGAGATTCACATGTCAAGCGGCACGACGGGTGTTGCGACCGTGTCCGGCTACACGGATGCCGATATCAGATCCTGGGGTGATTGCTTCGCGCGCGGCATTGGGTATGCTGGTGGCACTGAGGAAGACGTCGTGCACGTCTGCTACGGCTACGGCCTGTTCACTGGCGGTCTTGGTGCGCACTACGGTGGTCTTGCCGTGGGCGCGGAGACCATCCCGATGTCCGCCGGCAATACGAAGCGCCAAATAAAGGTACTGCAGTCCATGGGCTCTTCCATCCTGTGCTGCACGCCGAGCTATGCCATGCACATCGCGGATACGGCCATCGAGATGGGCCTTGATCCGCGCAAGGACTTCACGCTTAAGGCTGGCATCCATGGTGCCGAGGCCTTCTCGGACCAGTTTCGCAAGAACCTCGAGGACAAGCTTGGCTATAAGGTCTATGACGTATATGGCCTGACCGAAGTCATGGGGCCGGGTGTTGCCATGGAGTGCGAGGAGCAGGACGGCCTGCATGTCGCCGAGGATCACTTCTTCGTCGAGATCCTCGACCCTGAAACTCACGAACCCGTACCCGACGGCGAGTGGGGTGAGCTTGTCATCACGACGCTCACCAAAGAAGCCTCGCCGGTCGTGCGTTATCGCACGCGTGACATCACGCGCATTATGCCCGGCAAGTGCGCCTGCGGACGCACGCATCGTCGTATCGACCGCTTACATGGCCGTACTGACGACATGTTCAAGGTCCGTGGCGTCCAGGTATTCCCGAGTCAGATCGAAAACGTATGCGCCGCATTCCCCGAGATTGCGGACTGGTATCAGATCGAGCTCACGCGCGAGGGCGGTCTCGATATCGCCACGCTCAAGATCGAAATCAATCCCGATTTTCCGATTGACGAGATTCGCAAGATCGAGGATTTGCAACGTCGCATGCAGCAGGCGCTCAAAGACGAGCTCGCTGTTAGCATCAACATCAAGATTGTTGAGCCGCACACTATCCAGCGTTCCGAGGGCAAGGCTGTGCGCATCGTTGACCTGCGTGATGGGGAGGACAAATAATGATTGACCAGCTCACGGTATTTCTCGAGAACACGAAGGGCCGCCTCACCTCGCTGTGTCGTGCCCTGGGCGATGCAGACATCCAAATGCACTCGTTGGCCTTGGCAGACACGACTGATTATGGCATCGCGCGCATCATCTGCGATGACCCGAAGGGTGCGGTCACCGCCATCTCCGAAGCCGGATTCACGGCCAACCTCACGAAGATCGTCGCTGTCGAAGTCCCCAACGTTCCGGGCGGCCTTGCCAGCGTACTCGACGTGCTCGACAACGCCGGCATCAACATCGAGTATAGCTATTGCTTTGCCGATGCCGATCATGGTGCGACGGTTGCCTTCAAGGTCGATGAGCCCGCAATTGACGCACTCGAAGGAGCTGGCTTCAAGGTGCTTCATCCCGAGGATCTCTACAAGACCGAGCAATAGCCGCAAGGGAGATACATGCAGATTCGCCCGCATGACATAGACTCGAAGGTACGGGTGTCTACGCACCAGCGTGGGCACCTGACCTCGTTTATCGGTGCCTTGCTCGTCCTTGCGCTTGCATGCACGCTGTGTCTTGGTGCGCCGGGTACCGCTCTTGCCGCCATCAACGGAAACGATTACGTCGGGCAATCCACGGTCAACGACCGCGGCATGAACATCACAGAGGCTCCGGCTATCGAGTCTCCCTACGGCATACTCGTCGATGAGGACGGTAACGTTCTATGGGCGCGAGGGCAAGACGAGCATCGTGCGATGGCCTCCATTACCAAGACGATGACGGCCATCGTTGCGCTCGAAAACGGCGATCTTGACGAAGTCTTCACCATCTCGTCCAGAGCGGCATCCGTGGGTGAGTCGAGTGCGGGGCTGGTCGCCGGACAACAGGTCACGTTGCGCGATCTCGTCGCAGGTCTCCTCGTTCACTCGGGCAACGATGCCTCCATGGCCATCGCCGAGGGCATTGCGGGCGGCGAAAGCGAATTCGTTCAGATGATGAACGCGAAGGCTCAGCAGATGGGTCTCGAGAATACCCAT
>CABURF010000031.1 GCA_902493755.1 uncultured Coriobacteriia bacterium | reverse complement strand
AAGACGGCTATCGTCGAGGGCCTCGCCCAGCGCATCGTTGCGGGTGACGTTCCCTCGACGCTGCTCAACAAGGAGATCGTGGCGCTCGATCTGGGTTCCATGGTCGCGGGCGCCAAGTATCGCGGCGAGTTCGAGGATCGTCTCAAGGCGGTGCTGCGCGAGGTCGAGCAGTCCGATGGCAATATCATTCTGTTCATCGATGAGCTGCATACCATCGTGGGCGCTGGCGCGAGCGAGGGCTCGCTCGATGCGGGTAACATGCTCAAGCCTGCCCTGGCGCGTGGCGAGCTGCATGCCATCGGTGCGACCACGCTTAACGAGTACCGCAAGTACATCGAGAAGGATTCCGCACTCGAGCGTAGGTTCCAGCCTGTCATGGTAAGCGAGCCTTCCGTCGAGGAAACGGTTTCGATTCTGCGCGGCATCAAGGAGAAGTACGAGATCCATCACGGCGTACGCATCCAGGACTCGGCCATTGTGGCCGCAGCCCAGCTGTCCAACCGCTACATCACGGATCGCTTCCTGCCAGACAAGGCCATCGACCTCGTAGACGAGGCGGGTAGCCGCCTGCGCATGGAGATCGACTCGTCCCCGATGGAGATTGACCTACTCGATCGCATGCTCACGCAGATGCAGATCGAGGAGCAGGCGCTCATGAAGGAGGACGACGAGCTTTCCAAGCAGAGGCTCGAGGAGCTGCGTGGCCAGATTGCCGAGCAACAGCAAGAGCTCGACAAACTGCGTGCCGAGTGGTCCAACCAGAAGGACGCCATCAACCGCGTACGCGAGATCAAGGCGGAGATAGACCAGGCGCAAAATGACGAGGATCGTTGCACGCGCGAGGGTGACCTCGTGGCGGCATCCGAGATTCGCTTTGGCAGGATTCCGCAACTCAAGGCGGAGCTCGAGGAGGCAACGGCCGTGCTCGAGGCGTCCCAGGATGATGACAGTATCCTCAAGGAGGAAGTTACCGCCGAGGACATCGCCGATGTCGTGAGCAGCTGGACGGGCGTGCCCGTGAGCAAGATGATGGAAGGTGAGATGGCCAAGCTCGTCGGTCTCGAGGACACCCTGCATGGACGCGTCATCGGCCAGGAGGAGGCCGTGCATGCGGTCGCAGGGGCCATCAGGCGCAGCCGCAGCGGTCTTTCCGATCCGGACAGGCCCATTGGCAGCTTCTTGTTCCTCGGCCCCACGGGTGTGGGCAAGACCGAGCTCACCAAGGCGCTCGCGGAGGCGCTCTTCGACGACGAGCGCGCGATGGTGCGCATCGACATGTCCGAGTACATGGAGAAGTTCAGCGTGCAGCGTCTCATCGGCGCGCCCCCGGGATATGTTGGCTACGAGGAAGGTGGCCAGCTCACCGAGGCCGTGCGCAGGCACCCGTATTCGGTCATCCTGCTCGACGAGATCGAGAAAGCGCATCCGGATGTCTTCAACGTGTTGCTACAGGTGCTCGATGACGGTCGTCTGACCGATGGCCAGGGACGTGTCGTGAGCTTCAAGAACTCGATCATCATCATGACGAGCAACCTTGGCTCGCAGTTCATCCAGGAGTTCATGGAGACGGGCGACAAGGACGCGATGGATACTGCCATCCAGAACGCCCTGCGCCAGTCCTTCAGGCCCGAGTTCCTCAACCGTATCGACGAGATCATCACGTTCACCTCGCTCGATATGGAGCACCTCGAGAAGATCGTCGAACTGCAGCTCGAGAAGGTGCGCGAGCGTCTGGCCGAGCGTCGCATCACGCTCGAGCTTACGCCCGCCGTGCTGGAGCGCCTGTCGCTTGACGGGTTCGACCCGCTCTTCGGCGCGCGCCCGCTCAAGCGCCTCATTCAGCACGAGGTTGTCGATCGCGTCGCCAACGAGATGGTTTCCGGCCATCTGCAGGAGGGTGATACGATTACCATCGACCTCGACGAGGACGGCGACTACACCGTGACGATCGGAGAGTAACGACGGCTCGAAGATGTGAGCAAACTATGTAGAAAGGGAGCCAGTTTTTGAAGTTGGCTCCCTTTTTCATGTGGGGACAATCTTTACTGTTATTATCGAGCGTATGGAAGAGACGCAGCAACACATGCAGCAACACATGCAGCCTATACAGGGTCTGAGCACGGCAGAAGTCAACGAGCGTATCGCCGCCGGCAAAGTCAACGAGAACGCCGATGTGCATACACGCAGCATCCCGCGTATTGTGCGCGATAATATCTGCACGCTCTTCAACCTCGTCAACATCATCCTTGCCATCGCCATCTTTTGGACGGGTTCGTATCGCAACCTCCTGTTCATGGCGATCATCATCTGCAACATCGTCATCGGCATCTACCAGGAGGTGCGCTCCAAGCTCACCATCGATCGCCTCTCGGTCATCACCTCATCCAAGGCGCACGTCATTCGTGATGGCAGGCAAATAAACATCATGCTCGACCAGATCGTCCTCGATGACGTCATCATGCTCGAGCGTGGCGACCAGGTGCCTTCGGATTGCGAGGTTATCGAGGGCTCGTGCAGCGCTAACGAGAGCCTGCTCACGGGCGAGGCGGACCTCGTGCCAAAAAAGGTGGGCGACGAGCTGTATTCCGGAAGCTTCATCAGTTCTGGTTCCTGCATCGCGCGTGTCACCGCCGTGGGTGCGGACAACTACGCGACAAAAATCAACAACGAAGCCAAGGTCTATCGCAAGGTGCGTTCCGACATCATGGAGTCGCTGCGCAAGATCATCAAGTTCGTCACCGTGCTTATCGTGCCCCTCGGTACCGCACTCGTCATCAAGGAGTGTTGGCTTGGCGGCGGTACGATCGATTCCGCGATCCTGCACACCTCGGCAGCGCTCGTCGGGATGATTCCGCAGGGGCTCATCCTGTTGACCTCGGCCGTGCTTGCCGTGAGCGTCATTCGCCTCGCGCAGCACAAGGTACTCGTCCAGGAGCTGTACTGCGTCGAGACGCTCGCTCGCGTCGATGTTGTGTGCCTCGACAAGACGGGTACCATCACCACGGGCGAGATGGACGTCGACGAGGTCATTCCCTTCGATGGCGTGTCTTATGACGATGCCTTGCACGCGCTCGTCGCACTTGATGCGCTCTCGAAGGACGATAACGAGACCGCCAAGGCCATCAAGGCCTACATCACCGGGCTCGAAGAGCGTCCCGATGCCCCCAAGGCCGTGCAGGGTGAAACGCGTTATGTGCCGTTTTCCTCCGAGCGCAAGTATTCGGGTGTCTGCTATGGCAGCGATGCTGGCAACTATGCCATGGGTGCGGCCGAATTCGTCTTGAAGGGATCTGACGAGTTGCCCGAGGTACTCGAGAAGATCGAGCGGCTCGCAGGTGTGCGTCGCGTACTCGTGCTCGCCAAGGTCGCCGACTTCGACAAGGAAGATGAGATCGTTGGGCCGGTCGAGCCGCTTGCGCTCATCTTCATCCGCGATCGCGTGCGTCCCACGGCAGCCCAGACGCTCGACTACTTCAAGCAACAAGGTGTGCGCATCAACATCATCAGTGGTGACGCGGTCGAGACGGTGTCGAACATCGCTGCTTCCGTGGGCGTGCCCGATGCCGACAGATGCATCGATATGAGCACCGTGACCACCGAAGAGGAACTGCGCGAGGCGGCGCGCACCTGTCGTGTCTTCGGACGCGTGAGTCCCGCGCAGAAAAAGCAGCTCGTCGTGGCGCTGCAGGATCAAGGCCATACCGTCGCCATGACCGGCGATGGCGTGAACGACGTCCTCGCGCTGCATGCGGCGGATTGCTCGGTCGCCATGGGCACAGGGTCGGATGCCGCGCGCAGCATCGCCCAACTCATATTGCTCGATGATGACTTCGCCTCGATGCCGCCCGTCGTCGCCGAAGGTCGTCGCTCCATCAACAACCTGCAGCGGTCGGGCTCGCTGTTTCTCGTCAAGACGATCTTCTCTGTTGTCATGTCGCTCATGTTTATCTTCATCGTGAGCTATAACTATCCCTTCGTGACCATTCAGCTCACGCTCATCGATGCCTTCACCGTGGGCATCCCGTCCTTTGTCCTTGCGCTCGAGCCCAATCGCGACCTCATTCGCGGCGAGTTTCTGCGCAACGTCATCACGCGTGCCATACCGGGAGCCGTTTGCGTCATAACCTCGGTCGTCATTGCCGTCATATTCTGTTTTGTGACTGGTCACTCCCAGGATCAGTTCTCGACGATGTGCGTCGTCTTGACCTGCGTCTCGGGTGTCAACCTCGTCATACGCCTTTCGATTCCCTTCAATTACATACGTACGGCACTGCTTGTCGTCATTCTCGCGGGACTGTTGCTCGGCATATTCGTCTTTGGCCCCGTCTTCATGCTCGTGCCGCTTACGGGCGAGATGGCCGTCGCCACGATCGCTGCCGCGCTGTTCATCACCGTGCTCTTCAACGTGCTCTTCAACGTCGCGCTCACCCGCGAGCGCGCCTACCTCGACTCGCTCGCGGGCGAATAGGCCTCCCCTGAGAAAATGAGACAGTTGCTCTGAGCAACTGTCTCATTCGTGCCATATGCCATTTGAACGGCTATAATCCGCGTATTATGTTGCCCCGATTTCACTGGTCCGATATCACGACCGTCGGTCACTACCTTGGCGTGCTCATCCTGATGACGGGCGCGGCTATGTGCGTGCCCGCCGTCATCGCGCTTGTTTTCGGGGAGTTCCGCCAGCTCGGGGCTTTCATCGTCGGCATCGGCGTATGCCTGACCGTCGGATCAGCGCTGCGCTTCCTCAAGGCACGCGGGCTTGACCGGCGTCGAGCGTTGCTCCTCGTGGGTTTTGGCTGGATTGTCATCGGCATCGTCTGCGCGGTGCCGCTGCTCCTGTCCGGCTCGTTCAGCTCGTGGTTCGACGCGCTCTTCGATTCCGTTTCGGCACTTACCACGACGGGCGTGACGCTCGTGCATGATGTCGACTCCCTGAGCTACTCGCAGATCACCTGGCGCGTGATCATGTCGTTTGGCGGCGGGTTGACGGTCGTCGTCATCGCCATGTACTCCGGGTTCTTTGGCGAAGGTTCACGCGTGTTCATGATGAACGAGCGCCGCGACGGGGAGCGCACGCGGGCGCGCATCAGCGAGACTTGCCTTTCGGTCCTGCGCGTATACGGAAGCTTTGCCCTTGTCGGGGCCCTTGCTGCGACGGTGATCTGCCTGCTTTTGGGGCTGCATCCCGTCGATGCGATCATGAACGGCTTCTGGCTTGCCCTGACCGCCATCGGCACGGGCGGTTTCGTGCCCCATACCTCCGACCTCATCTATTACCATTCGCTTCCCCTGCAGTTTGTGCTGAGCGCCCTCATGATTGCCGGTGCGATCAGCTTTGCCGTGTACGCATATGCACGAGCTGGACGCTTCAAGCACATCAAGCGCAACGCCGAGCTGCGCGTATATGCCCTGTGGATCGTGGTGCTCGTCGCCTTCGTGACATGGATCATGACGCGCGAGGACATCTTCACGAGCTTGGGCGGCCTCATGCAAAACGGCCTCTCCACGGTTATCTCCGCTGCGACCACCTGCGGCATGCAGACGGTCTATCCCGAGCAGATCGGCGGCACCATCACGGACGGCGTGGTCATCCTCGTCATCGTCGCGATCCTCTTTGGCGCCTGCGCGTATTCCTCGGGCGGCGGCATCAAGTTCGTGCGCATCCTGCAGGTGCTACGCTGGATCAAGTACTCGATTCTCGTGCGCCTGGCTCCTGATAACGCACGCGTGCGCATCAAGTACGAGCACTTCGGATCGCAGACGCTGAGCTCCGAGGACGCGATGATCGCGATGACGGTCTTCATCCTGTATCTGGGTACGGCGGCACTCGGTTCCATGGCCTTCATCGCCTTTGGTAACGACGCCCTCAACTCGGTTTTCGAGGCCATCAGCTACGTGACCAACTGCGGCATGACGACCGAAATCACACAGGCTGGCCTACCCTTTGGGCTCAAGATCGTCGCCCTGCTCCTCATGTGGGCCGGGCGTGTCGAGTTCATCGCACTCATCGGCGCCATTGTCGGCATCCTCATTTCGTTGCATCCCGACAACCTCTTCAGTAACGACAGGTCACGTGACCTGCGCATATTCAAGCGCAAGAATAGCGGTGGATTGGCTTGGCGCAGTCGCAAGCGCCAGGAATCAAAGCAGCGCGGAAAGACGCTTGCCGTGGCGGGAATGCTCGTCCTCAGCCTCGCTTGCCTTGGCGTGGGCGCACCGGCGGCAAGTGCCGTCTCGAACGGTGCACAGGTTCCCGTGCACGAGGTGGAGTCGCTGAGCAACCCATCGACCTACAGCTCGGTGGACATTCATGCGCTGCTTTCCGCGGGCACGCGCCAGAACGACAGGGAAGTCGTCTTCACGGGCGAGGCAACGGGATCTCCCATCATTGCCGATGCCAACCATGTGTGGGTAAACGTGAAGAATGGCGGCGCGATGGTCGGTGTCTACATGGACGCGCAGCTTGCCGAGCAGATCACGCATTACGCACGCTACGAGCATACGGGTGACATGATTACCGTACAGGGTGTGTATCACCTGGCTTGCGCCGACCATAACGGCGAGCTCGAGGTGCATGCCGAGAGCATCGAGGTCAATGCCCAAGGCGAGAGCTGGGTTAGCACCGTCAGCCCCGCGATGTATGTCTTCGGCATCATCTTCATCGTGCTTGGATTCGCCCTGACGCTTTTGCGTCAGACCTTGCACGGAAGGATGCGGCTCAGGAATCTGTTCAAGTGGGAGAGAAGTTGACGAAGCGCCGATAGGCGATTCGTTCATGGCTATAATAGGCACGGCAAGGAGGAGAGGCATGAAAGCGGTATTTCAGAGGCACGTGCAAAAGAAGGGCAGTCCGGTCATCGGCATGCTTGTCGTGCTCGCCTCGATTTGTGTCTTCCTCGCCTTCCTCGCCGTGGTCACGGTTGTTGTGCATCTTATCGTGATGTAGGCGGCCATCTTGATTACTCGGTATCATCGGCCATTACCTTGGCGTGCTGATTCTGCTTGTCGCGATTGCCATGATACCGCCCTTCATCATGTCCCTCTGTCTCTCCGAGTTCTCGACGGCGGTCGACTTCTTGCTCTCCATCGGCATCACGGGCATCGTGGGGAGCGTCTTGCTTTTCTCGAAGGTCGAGCTTGCCACGCTCGATTGGCGTCAATCCCTCGTCATCACCGGCCTGTGCTGGGTGGTTCTCTCCGTGTTTGGCGCTCTGCCGCTGTGGATGTCGGGCCATTACGATGGGTATCTTGACGCGTTCTTCGAGTCGGTCTCGGCATTTACCACGACGGGCATGTCGCTTTGCGTCGATGTGGATCACATGGCCCTTTCGCTCTCCATTTGGCGCTGTCTCATGCATCTCATCGGCGGCATTGGCGTCGTCGTCATCGCGCTCGCACTCGGCGTCTTTGGCACGGGGTCGGCGGCTGCGTCGTTGTACCATGCCGAGGCGCGCATGGGCCAGGTCATGCCCGGCATCAAGCAAACCTCGCAGTTCATCTTGAAGCTGGCCGCAGTCGTTGTCGTGGTGGGTACTCTTGTCTGCATCATTCCGTTGCTTGCCGTTGGCACGGAGCCTCTGCGTGCGGTGATCAACGGCTTCCTCGTGACGGCGGCCGCCTTCTCGACGGGAGGCATGACGAGTAGCGCTTCGGGCATCATCGCGTTTCATAGCTGGCCGCTCGAGGTGTTCGCGCTCGTCCTTGCCGCCTTTGGGTGCATCAACTTCGTGCTCTACGGTGATATCTGGAAGGGCATATTCCGCAACTTCTTCAAGGACATCGAAATCCGCACGATTTTCGTCTGGGTTACGCTGCTCGCGCTGCTCATGGCCTTTGCCCTGGCGGGCTCGTATTTCACCACGGCGGGAGGGGTCGTGCGACGCGGCTTGTTCGAGGTGCTCTCGGGTGGCTTCAACCTTGGCTTCTCGACGCTCCAGGGTGGCCAGGTTCTCTTCGCCATGGGCTCGGGAGCGCTCTTCGTCATCATCTTGTCGATGACGATATGCGGCTCCGCTTCCTCGGCATCGGGTGGCATCAAGGCGCTGCGCATCGGCATCATCGCGCGCTCCGTCGTGCAGGCCATCCGCGAGGCGCTCGCTCCCGACCGCGCACGTCCTCGTACCTTCTACTTCCAGAAGGGCCGGCATCGCCTCACACCGGAGCTCGTGTCCTCGGCCATGATCATTTTCCTGCTCTACATGGTCACCTATGCCGTTGGCGCCATCGCCGGCATCGCCTATGGCTACGAAGCGCTGCCCGCGATTTTCGACTCCGTCTCGGCAGCATCGAACACGGGGCTTTCGTTGGGTGTCGCCGCACCCGGCATGCCCAATGGTCTCGAGATCATCTACATCTTCGAGATGTGGCTCGGCCGTCTTGAGTTCATCGCGATTCTGGCGATGATCGTCGAGATGCTTGCCTTCCTCGTTCCGCGCCGACGTTCGAAGTGGGTGCGGAGGAAAAAATGACAAGGCGCATGACATGCAGCATCGTCCTTGCATGTGCCCTGGCGCTCGTGGGCATGATGCTTCCCGCGTTTGCCGCGCCGTCGGACACCCAAAATGTTGGCGGCGGCAATCTCGAGATTGGCTCTCTTTCAGACCGCTTCGAGTCTCTCGACAAGCTCGGGAACTCCC
>CABURF010000030.1 GCA_902493755.1 uncultured Coriobacteriia bacterium | reverse complement strand
TCTCGTAACGGACAGAACCAAGAAGCGCCTTCTTGTTCGACCTGTCAAGCGCATTGTCTTCATCGGTAAAAACGCGAGGCAATTGACGCAATGCAAGATGTTTGAGAGCATAGTCGTACGTGAAAAACCCTCGGGTTTTGTAAGGGCCGGTCCTGCTGGGACTGGCTCTAGTTTTTCTGGGACGGAGGCGCCCGCCTCACTCCGCTCGAAACGGCAAGGTGCCCCATCTCGCTCCGAAATCATTTGGCTCCATGTTCGAAGTTGCTCCGGAATCTCCCGGCGATTCGACCACGCGCGCTCGGCGATTTTGTTAGATGCGAGGGGTAGGGTAGGGAAGAAGAGAGCTTAGTTGACGCTAGGCGTATTGGACGATGCGAAGTCTGATGTGCCGGAGTAAGTCAGGGTGGGATTGGAGACACCGTGAAGCATGAAGAGCCGCTCGTAAAAATGGACAAGGCGGGATACGGTGTTCTGTCGGTCTCATCGAAAGTGAATGCGAAACCTTATCATGACATTTTCGTCAGTCTTCCTATTCCAAAAGCAGTTTCGTTGTCAGCTTACGAACAGGCGGGCAGAATCCTACAGCGGGCAAATGGGACTCGAAAAGAGTATCTGATTGCCATAAATGCTCGAACAGGCGCCGTGCTTGCGGACAATACCGAAATGCCGGCGAAAGACAGGAAAACGGGATTCACAAGTGAGCAGGGCAAGATTGTCAGCTCGTGTGGTGACGGAGCGATCTTGATACACAATCATCTAGAGAGCAGGCCGCCATCATATCTTCGACTGAAACGAGCGTGCGAGGATCCATAATCGTGGGGCATGATGGGAGTGTCTGGTATCTAGTTGTGGATGATCCGAAAATTGCTGATGAACTAGCCGCGTTTTATAATGCGTGCAGGGATGCATATGGCGAATACGCCGAGGCGCATGCTGTTGAAATGTTGCTGGACAGCGGAAAGATTGAGTGGAGGAAGGCATGATGAACGTGGAGCTCGACCAGTTCGTGATGGATGATACAAATAACATCTATGATTCTGAAGACGTCGCTGCCTTCGAGGCAACCCTTGACCCGACCCTGGTTCGTGAGGTAAAAAAGCGCATGTTCGATGCCCTCGAGAGCAAGGATCCCGATGCGGTACAGTACGCCGTATAGACTGGCGAGTGCGTAGCGCCTGCGGTGTCTCTTGACTGGAGGCACGAAGCGCCCCACATTGTCATTTCGACCGGAAGTGCGAAGCGCGTAGCGGAGAGATCTCTCGTGTCTGAGATGATGGCGTGGTGCCCCATCTCGCTCCGAAATCATTTGGCTCCATGTTCGAAGTTGCTCCGGAATCTCCCGGCATTTCGACCACGCACGCTCGGCGATTCTGTTAGATGCGGAGCGTAGGGTAGGCCCAGACTTTCTGACGAGCCGAATGCCAATTTATCGTTCAAATGTCCTGAGTCGGGTGCGCAGATGATTGAGCAAGCCGCCAAGGTATCAGGTATGAAGAAATCCGCGTTCATGCGCGATGCGGCCTTGGAAAAGGCCGCGCTTGTCTTGGCAAAGGCAATCTAAGGCAGACGAGTCGAAAACGACGACGAAAAGCACAGCGCCTCTGGCCATCGCATGCAAAAGGGGCCGCCGAGGCGACCCCTTGTCTGTGTCAGTATCGTGCGTGCAGCAAACTGTGCATTGTCATTTCGAGCGAAGCGAACGGAGTGAGCGAAGCCGAGAAATCTCGCGTCATGAGATTCCTCCACTTCGGGGCCTTGCGGCCCCTCCGGCCGGAATGACAAGGGAAGAGCGTTAGAGCGTGTAGTGCTCCTTGCCCTCGAAGACGTCCATGGCCTCCTCGACATCGTAATCGCCGAGCGTGATGGCGCTGATGGCTTGCGTGAGGCGCACGGCCTCGTCGAGCGAGCGCATGTGGATGTTGCGGCCGGTGGCATTGCCGACAGCACCGCCGACGTGAATCTGGTCGTAGAGGCTCGAGAGGAACTCGCGGGCATCGGCCTTGGAGCCGCCTGCGCACACGAGGCCCGTGCGACCGGCAGCGCGGCTTGCGACAGCCAGGAGCTCGGCACTCGTCTTGCCGTCGGCAGCAGCCGGCGGATTGACCTTGACGAAGTCCGCACCCAGGCACAGCGCAACACCTGCGGCGCCGGCGATGAGGTCGGCGGCTTTCTCGTCCGTCACGGCCTCGCCGCGCGGGTAAATCCACAGGACGACGAGCAGACCCTCGGCGTGAGCCTCGGCGATGAGCTCGCCTGCCTCGGCCAGCATGTTGGCCTCGAACTCACTGCCCAGATAGATGGTGTAGCCCAGGCCGACGATGTTGACGCCCGCCTCGCGCATCGCGAGTACGGCCTCGAGATCATAGAGCTGCGGGGAGTAGGGATCCTGCTGGGCGGTCTTGACCAGGTTGGTCTTGGAGTTCATCTTGACCAGGTAGTTGATATTGGGATAATCGCGCGCATACTGGGCGATGAGGCCGCGCTGGCCAGCGAGCACGCCAATCGTGCCCTGGTCGCCGATCTGGAAGAGGTGCTCTGGGTCGCCATCGGCCGGGTCGATGCCCTCGCCGTGGAAATCCTTGTTGAGGTGCTCGATCTTCTGATCGCAGGCAAAGAGCATGAGACGACCGGTGCCGCGCGTGGCAGCCATGTAGTTATCGATGTAGAGCTCGACGGCCTCGGGCATGACGTCGGCGGGAACGCGCACGTCCTCACGGGTGATCTGGGGCATCGTGGTAATCCTTTCGTTTTGGCGAGGCGCCCGTGCATCTTGGGGCGCATCGCTTCAATGCATTGCCCATCATTGTACCGCGAGAGCGGGGCAATATGTGCTCATTTTGCTGCCGGAAGTGAAATGTTCGCGCGCCGCACCGCACGTGCGCTCATGGTATCCTTGAAGGCAGATGTATCGAGCCAAGGGAGCGGCATATGCGCATTGCGGTTGCACAGGTAAATCCCCGTGTCGGCGATCTGTCCGGCAACATGAGCAAGATGCTCGATTATGCGCGGCAGGCAGCGCATGCACACGTTGATCTCGTCGTTTTTGGGGCGGGCTCGCTCACCGGTGCGCATATTGGCGGTCTCGTCGACTCGCATGCCTTCATCGAAGACGCGCATGATCATCTCTGCGCCTTCGCGCAGGAGTCGCCCGTCCCCGCGCTTGTCTCGTGTGCGAGCGTCAACGAGCTCGACGCTGACACGCTTGCCATTGTCCCCGAGCTCTTCCTCGCCGGTGCCGGCTCGCTCGAGTCGCTCGGTGCACCCGCGTTGCTTGAAAACGATGTCGTCCCGGTCATCGAGCTTGCGGACAGCAACATCGCCGTGCTCTTTGACGGACACTTCGAGTCGGGTAGCAAGCTTTCCAACGTCGATGTACTCGTCGAGATGAACTACGACGCCTTTGGTGACCCGATGGCGGCTCCGGCAGCACGCGGTGACTTGCGGCACCTCTCCGCACTTGCGAGTGAATGCAGCGCGCATGTCGTGAGCGCCAACCAGTGCGGCGCGGCCGATGCGGTCGTGTTTGCCGGAAACTCCACGGTCACGGCTCCCAACGGCAGTCTCATGCACGCTGCGCCCATCGACGAGGAGGACCTCTTTGTCTTCGACACCGCGCCCGGCGCCGTCCACGAGGTGCAGCAACGTCCGGCCGTCGAGCTCGACATCCGCGAGATCGTCTGGCGCGCGATTGTCGTCGCGACGCGCGATTATGTGCAGAAGAACGGCTTTTCCGATGTCATCATCGGGCTATCCGGTGGCATCGACTCCTCGGTCGTGGCTGCGGTCGCGGTCGATGCGCTTGGCGCGGCCCACGTGCATGGCGTCGCGATGCCCGGTCCCTATTCGAGCGACGCATCGCTTGCCGACGCGCAGGAGCTCGCTCGCATGCTTGGCATCGATTGCGCGGTCGCGCCCATCGCCGAGCCGCTCGAGGCCTTCGAGCGCGTGCTTGCGCATTCCTGCGGTGGCAGCGTCGATGGCCTGGCTGCCGAGAACCTTCAGGCTCGCGTGCGCACCGTCGAGCTCATG
This sequence comes from uncultured Coriobacteriia bacterium, assembly GCA_902493755.1. Lineage (GTDB taxonomy): Bacteria > Actinomycetota > Coriobacteriia > Coriobacteriales > QAMH01 > QAMH01. Next base: position 4,912 of record CABURF010000030.1, on the reverse strand, counting down.
ACGATTGGCAACAGCCACGATTGGCTCATGCTCAACTGCGGCAACAAGTCCGAGGCCGCGATGGGCTTCTCGACGCTCTATGGCGACACGGCCGGGGCGTTTGCGCCCATCGGCGACATCTACAAGACCGAGGTCTACGAGCTGGCCGCATGGCGCAACGCACAGGAGCCGCGCATTCCGCAGGCCATCATCGACAAGGAGCCGAGCGCCGAGCTTTACGCCGGCGCACGTGACACCGATCGTCTGCCACCGTACGAGCAGCTTGACGAGTTGCTCGAGGCGCACGTCGAGGGTGAGCTGGGCGCGGCCGAGGCCATCGAGGCCGGCTTCGATGCGCATCTCGTGGCATGCGTGCTCGCGGCGGTCCAGCTCAACGAGTACAAGCGCCGCAGCGAGCCCATCGCGCCACACGTGCTCGGAACGTCGTTCACGAAGGACCGTGCCTGGCCGATTACCAACGGATGGCGCGATCCGGGCATCGTCTAGCGGGATCTCTCCACTTCGGCGCTTCGCGCCTCCGGTCGAAATGACAATGAAATGGTGAGATTTCTCGACTTCGCTCACTACGTTCGCTCCGCTCGAAATGACAACGAGGGGCACCACGCGCCTCGCTGTCATCCCGAGCGAAGCGAAGCGGAGTCGAGGGATCTCTCCATCATGTTTATTTTGGCTCGCGGATGGCGTCTGCCGGCAGGAAGCCCTTGACGCAATCGAAGATGAGGTCTTCGTAGACGACGGCGCCCTCGGGACGCAGGTGCTCGTGATCGTCCCAGAGATACTCGCCCACGTGGTCGACGACGGCCGCGTACCAATCGACAAGGTGCACATTCTCGTGCGCAGCCGCGAAGCTCGCCAGCATCGGGTTGTTGTGGTCGGTCACGTCCTTCTCGTTGTAGACGTTGACGAGGAAGATCTGCTTGTCCGGACCCACGAGCTCGTACATCTTGTCGAGCTCGTCGTCTTCGAGCATGAAGTTCGAGAAGCACGCGAAGATTACGACATCGCCGACGACGCCTTGCGCGAGGTAATCCTTGTAGACGTCGCGCGCCTGCCAGAACCAACGCCCGATATAGCTGTCTATCAGGGCGTTCGTGTAGTGCGAGTAGAACTCGTCGGCGGAGTCTCCTGGTACGGAGTCACCAATGAGCAATGGGTTGCGTATGCGCGCGAGGCGTTCGGCCTCGGCGAGCTCGGCGGCCTCCTGGTCGAGCTTGCCTTTGAGGTAGTTGCTCGCGGCCACCGCGTTGCCGATGACACCGTTTGCGGGATCGTAGCTCGGCGGTGCGTCGCCATAGAGCTGCATGGCCGCGCCTGCGGAGTGCCCCGTGCTCTTGATGGCGTCTTCGGGAACCTGGTACTCGTCGGGGATGATCGCGCAGCCGCCGATGGCGATCGCGGCGGTGAGGATGCTCGCGAGCGCCGGCGCGATGACGCGGGGGTGCGTGACGTCACGACCGGGCTTGCCGCGGCGCTCGCGCCAGCTCGCGATGGCGCGCCCGATAGCACCGTGGCGGATGGGGTTCTCGACGAAGGTGTAGGACAGCGCCGCCACTACGAAGGTGATGACGAAGACCGCGAGGATGAACCACCAAGTGTAGCCTGGGCCGGGATTGAGCGGCTTCATCAGCAAGATAATGGGGTAGTGCCACAGGTAGATGCCGTAAGAGCGCTGGCCGACCCACACGAAGGGCTTGAGGCTCGCGAAGCGCGCCAGCCTACTGCGTGAGCACGGAACTGATGATGATGCCGCCGTGGTACATGAAGCCTGAGAAGCCGTCGATGAAGGCCATCATGCCGATGATGCCGGCGAGCGCGATGACGCCTATCACGTCGAGGAAGTTGATGGTGCGCGAAGGCACGTTGCGCGTACCCTCCTCGGTGAGCGCCTGGCCAGGCCAGAAGAGTGCGAGCCACGCGCCGATGAGCAGCGAGCAGGCACGCGTGTCGGTACCGTAGTAGACGCGCGTGGGGTCTTCGAGCGGGTTGTAGAGCACCCACATGAGCGCGGCGGAGATGGCCGCCAGCACGATACAGCCGCGACGGATGGTGGTCTTGCTCGCGCCGAGGCGGCTCACGACGAGCAGCAGTATGGGCCAGATGAGGTAGAACTGTTCTTCGATGGCGAGTGACCAGAAGTGCGTGAGCGGGGATGGGTCGCCGAGCGAGTCGAAGTACGAGAGGCCGCGGAAGACGTACCACCAGTTCTGGAACCAGAAGAGCGAGGGCACGACATCGGGACGCAGTTTGGTGAGCAGCGGATGGTTGAAGAGCACGCAAAGCGCGGTGACCACCACCACGACGAGCACGATGGCGGGGAAGAGGCGGCGCACGCGGCGCAGCCAGAACTGCGGGAGGGTGCCGGTCTCCTCGAGTTCGGCCATGAGCAGACCGGTGATGAGGTAGCCAGAGAGCACGAAGAAGACGGTGACGCCGAGGAGACCGCCACAGGCGAAGCGAATGTCGAGGTGGTACGCGATGACTGCGACGACGGCCGGGGCACGCAGGCCATCAAGCGACGCGATATAGCGCTTCTTCACCTTTTTGGGCGCTGGTTGCCCCGTGCGTCGTGCCGTCAATGCCCCCTCCATCTTTATAGCACGCAATATAAGTCGCGCGCGTGGCAGACGCAAGGGGGAGGCTGATGCTACCCGCGGTATTCGGCGTAGACGTCCTCGAAGGCCTTGAGGGCTCCGCGAATCGTGGCCTCGTCGCAGCAATAGCCGACGCGCGTCCAGCCCTTCGTGAGGAAGCCGTCGGAGGGCACGAGCAGCAGCTCGTGCTGACGGCAGACCTCGCAGAACGCCTGTGCATCGGGCTCGAGCGCTTCGATCCACATGTAGAACGCACCCTGCGGGTAGATGACGTTGTAGCCGATGCTGGTCAGGCCGTCATAGAGGAGCTTGCGGTTGCGATCGTAGGGCGCGACGTCGATGGGAGCGTCGATGCATTCGGCGACTGCGAGTTGGAAGAGGATCGAGTCGCAGATGTAGCCGAGCGAACGGCCTGCGCCGCATACGGCCTTGTAGACGCGATCGAAGTCGGGCATCTCGCTCGGGACGAGTAGATAGCCGATGCGCTCGCCGGGCAGCGAGAATGACTTGGACCACGAATAGCAGACGAAGGTAGCGTCGTAGAGGCTCGGAATCCAAGCGGGAGTCAGGCCATCGTAGACGAGCTCGCGGTAGGGCTCGTCGCTGATGAGGTAGATGGTGTGGCCGTACTCGGCAGACTTGGCACGCAGAAGATCCGCGAGCTGCGTGAGGTTCTCGTCGCTGTAGACCGAACCGACGGGGTTGTTGGGCGTGTTGATGATGATGGCGGCCGTCTTGGGCGTGATGGCGGCTTCGATTGCGTCGATGTCGAGCATGAAGTCGCTTGCGCGTGACAGTGATGGCACCGGCGTTGCTCGCCCAGGTCTTGTACTCGGGAAAATACGGCGTGATGGCGATGAGCTCTTCGCCAGGCAGGACGACGGCCTTGATGGCGATGCAGATGGCGGCCGAGGCACCAGCCGTGAAGTAAAGGTTACCGGCCGTGTAATGCGTACCGTAGCGGCGGTTAAGGTTTTGCGCGATGGCCTCGCGGGCCTCGACGAGACCGGGAGACATGGTATAGGCGTGCATGGTGCCCTGGCCCTCGCGTACGAGGCGCTCGATGGTCTCGTCGACGATGGCGGGGGAGGGTACGCTCGGGTTGCCGATCGAGAGGTCGAAGACCTTGTCGTCGCCGATCTGGGCCTTGCGCTCGAGACCGTAGGCGAATATCTCACGGATCTTGTTGGGTGCGGCACCCAGGGCGTACATCTCTTCGTTGATCATGAGGGCTCCTTTTGCGGGAGGTGCGGGTGAACGGGATACGTGACAGTGTAGCGCAATGAGGCAAGAAGGGGAGAGATCCCTCGACTCCGCTTCGCTCCGCTCGAAATGATAGGGGGGGGGGGCCGCTCCGTTCGCTTCGCTCGAAATGACAAGAGGCGTACGAATCGGAATTTACGCGGACTGTGTCGCAGGGGCGTAGTAGGATATTCGCATACTCAAAACCATCCGCGATTAGCCTTGGGAGCGCACGTGTCTGACAAACTCCGAACTCCGCTCGTCGATAAGCTGCTCACCGTGCTTGCCAGCATGGACAGCACTGATGAAGTCTACGATTTCCTGCTTGACCTGTGCACCGTGCGCGAGATAGCCGAGATGTCTCAGCGGCTCGAGGTCGCACGTCTGTTGGCAGGCGGCCAAAGCTACCTCGACGTGCAAGACGTTACGGGGGCCTCGGCCACCACGATCAGTCGCGTATCGAAGTGCCTTAACTATGGGAGCGGCGGCTACGAGGATGCGTTGCGCATCATCGCGGCCAGCGATGCCACGGATGAGGCTACGGGCTCGAAAGGCGAGGAGTAAGGCATGGCGGAACAGGACATTCCCGCATTCGAGCAAATCAAGGCCGCGAGCGAGGGCGAAGGTCCCATCCCCACGTCGTGTCGCGAGGCCGGCACCTTCGTGCACCTGCACGTGCATACGGAGTATTCCCTGCTTGACGGTGCCACGCGTATCAATGAGCTATGCACGCGCGCCAAGGAGCTCGGCATGCCCGCCGTCGCCATCACGGACCACGGCTACATGTACGGGTGCGCGGAGTTCTACCAGGCGGCCATCAAGGCTGGCATCAAGCCCATCATCGGCTGCGAGGTCTATTTCACGCCAGATTCCACGCTGAGCCGCGACAAGCGTCCGGAGCTCTATCACATGATCCTCCTCGCGAAGGACAACCGTGGCTATCGCAACCTTATGCGCATCGTTTCGGATGCCGCGACAGACGGCTTCTATTACAAGCCGCGCGTCACGCTCGAGTCGTTGCGTCAGTACCACGACGGCATCCTTGCCACGAGCGCTTGCATCGCCGGCGTCATCCCCAA
>CABURF010000029.1 GCA_902493755.1 uncultured Coriobacteriia bacterium | reverse complement strand
TCTCGACAAGCCCCAAGGCCTCACCGTGGTGTATCCGGGAAGCGAGGCGGCATTTCTCGCTCCCATGAAGATTCGCGTCATGTCCGGCATCGGCAAGCAAAGCGTAAAGCGTCTCGAGGCGGTGGGCATACGCACTCTCGGAGAGCTGGCTGCTGCGGATGTGGAGACCCTACGTCCCATCTTTGGCGTGAACGCACCGATCATGCGCGACCGAGCCGCGGGAATAGACGAGCGTTCCATCGTGACCGAACGCGCGCTTAAATCCGTGAGCCACGAGCGTACCTTCGCAAGCAACCTCACCACCCGTGCAGAAATCGAGGACGCCGTCGATTTTCTGGGGTCGATGGTCGGTCGGCGCCTACGGCGCAAGCAACTTGCGGGTCATACGGTCACGCTCAAGCTGCGCTTTGACGACCTGTCGATACGCAGCGCCCAGCAGGGACTGGGCACAAACATCGACGACGAGGGCGTCTTCATTCCCGTCGCCAAGAGACTTATCGGCGAAATCTGGCAAGAAGGTGACGCCGTACGCCTCGTCGGCGTGGGCATATCGGGATTCGACACGCAAGACGAGCAACTCGACCTGTTTGCGAACGCCGAGACCGAGCAGGGTAACGCCGAAGCCATCGCCGCGGCGGACAAGGTGCGCGACAGGTTTGGCGACGGGGCGCTCAAATTTGGCCGCGAGCTCAAGCTCAAAGCCAAGGACACCGGTACCCGCGGCATGAACGACGGCCATTTGTAATCTGCAGATAGACGGTACGGGCATGCAGGACCGGCGAGCTCGCCAATGGAGAGGCCAAGACGCGTACGTTTGCATTTATCCATTCAGGTCGACAACCGCATATTCGATCCGTACCTGCGGTTCAAGCAAATCGCCTGGCATGCAGTGAAGCACGCGCGCAAGCGACTGAACATTGTGCGCGGCGGCCCTGTTTATGTCCTTTGCCCCTTGCTCGTATTGTTGGATTGCGCGAATCCCCACACCCGACCGGCATGCAAGCTCGGATTGTGACAGACCGGCAATGAGACGGTACTCACGCAGGCGCGAAACGTGTTCGATTTGCAAGGCCCTTTGATCCGCGGCCTCGGCAAAACGCTCTTCTGACTCCTCGTGAAACGTCGGGTACATCCGAAGCGCGTCCTCCATGGTCAAGAACTCATTGATGTTCGAAAACGTCCGATTACTCGCCCATTGATAATACGCGAGTGCCCAGCCACACCAGTATTCGGGAGTGAGACCGGATGAGCCATAGTCCACCAGGGGCATTTTGCCCTGTGCCCAGACATCGACGAGCTCTCCTGCCGTCAGAGGTTCCTCAATAGGCGAAAGACCGACACACTCTGCTACCCGCAGAGCAAGCTCAATGCCTGACATGCCGACAATGACTCGAGGCGATCCTGTTTCGAATTCCTTTGCGAATGTCGTTGCGGTAAAAAGCGTCCAAAAGTGCCCAAGTTCGACGCTGAAGGCTTGGGATGCGTAATCCGTCATCTCGCCCAGGGTTTCCATCGCGTCCATGAGGTAGGTCTCAGCGTAAGCATGCATGAAGGTCATCCTCCTCCAGTGTCATGAGGGTACTGATATACAGTGCGGGTTTTGCAAGCTCACCATACTCCCGAACGCTTGCCAGTTCTCGAAAGTCTCTGCGCGCCTTGTCGTCGCGCGCTGTTCGCTTTGCCCAGTAGACAACACTTTGCGCAGGCTCGCACGACACGAAATCGAGCGCGTCGAAGGCGCGGGGGCTCTTGACCATGTATTGCTCCCCCAGCTCGCCAAGGCGCATTGCACAAGAGAGCTGTTCGAGCGTAATCTCGTTGCGCAGGAACGCGCGTGCGAAGCCAAAATACGAGTCATCGGCACGATAGCCCTTGATGACATCTGCTGATGAAACATCAATCGAAAAGTGTTTCTTGAGCCATGCATCCCCCTGAACCATGACAGGACTCGCGAACCGAATGGTCCGATTCTGGAGAAGCAGCGTGAGCCAATGAAGGATATTGAACGGACCGCTATTCAAGTCGAGAACGCTAAGTGGCTCCATATCAATCGCATAAGTGTTCGCAAAACCGCTATGTCCCTGCTGACACGCCCACTCCTTGGCAAGCTCCAAGCTGCGCGTGCAATAGAACCCACGCCCGTAGTCATTATGCGGTTTGCACCTGTCGATGCTCGGTGTCCTTACCACCATCGATGACCCATGATGAAGATGGATTATGCTCATATTTGCCTCTACTATGACTCTACAGAGTCATAGTATATCACGTGCCCTCCATGTGTCAGGCCCCATGTGTCAAGGAGTCGCGTGTCAGGGGGTCAGACCCCCTGACACAAGGACACCGGCACCCGCGGCATGAACGACGGTCATTTATGATGCAAGGATACCCTGCGCAAGCTTGGAAACGTCACAGACATCGAAGGCGAAGAGCACTTCCTCCATATTGGCCTCGGGACGTACGAACGCCATGTCGACATGCTCGCAGGCGCCCGAGGACAGCAGCGCGTAGGCATAGCACTGCGCCTGTAAAGCATAGCGCTCGTGTAGGTCTTCGCCCTGCCCGCTCGTACCCGTCTTGTAATCGATGACCAGGGCTCCCCCTTCGTCATCAAAGCATATGAGGTCAATGTAGCCCTCGAGCGGAACACCTTCGACATCGACGCAGAACGCGTACTCCGCATGGCGACGCTCGTACTCCTGCACCATGGCGTAGCGCCCTGATGAGACCCAAGCGGCGACCGCGTTGGCAAGCCGCGTACGTTGTTCCTCATCGAGCCCATAGCGACGCGCAGCAGCAAGCATGCGACGCTCAATGCTGCGCCCGTCGACACGCGGAACTGACGCAAGCCATTGCGCGACAAGGTGGAACGACGAGCCAACGGGACTAACCGTCTCGACATCCTGGGAGCGATCACGCAACGCGACTGCGAGGGCGACAAGCTCGCGATGTTGCGCATCGCGATGCGCAATCGAGGAATACGAGTAGATTTGCCCACAATCAGCCGATTGCGCTGAAATGCGGGGTGGCGGTTCAAAAACCGGATAACGATGCATGACGACGAGTGAGCTCTCTTCCTCGTCTGCCTGCTCCTCTTGCGCCCCATAGGGAACTTCGGTGATGGCAAGCTCCACGAGCGCCCCGGCATCTGTCGTGACCTTTGCATGCTGCGCGGGAATCTCCTTACCAAACACCGCATGCAAACAGCTGCTCGTGAGGCCCGCAGACAAGTCGCCCTTGGATGCGAAGGCGCCGTCGTGTGCCACGAGGATGAGTTTGTCTCGCGCACGCGTGAGCGCGACATAGAGCAAACGCTGCTGCTCTTGTGCATCGCGCAACTTCTTGAGCTGATGGGCATGAGCCCGATGCTCGGCAACCTCGCTAGCGAGGGCGAAGGAACCAGGATCCTGGTCTTCGTCGGCAAGGTGGCGTGCGGCGGCACTTGACCCCGTGACGCCAAGCGCGAGATAACGTTTGCCCTCCTCGGAAAGCGAAATGAGCGGTGTGCCGGTATTGCGTGCGCTCTTCTCGAACTCCGCAACGGCAACGATGGGAAATTCTAGGCCCTTGGAACTATGAATCGTCATGATGCACACGGCGTCTTGACCCGAGCTCACGAGCGTTCCAAGCTTGGCACGAGCACCCTTGCCCTCACGAGCAAGGTCGACAAGGTTGCGGAAATAGGCGCTTGTGGCAAAAGGCGCATGTCCATGAAGCTTCTCGTGGTCTTCGATGAGGTCGCACGCGCGCTCGACATTCGCGAAAACCGCACCGCCCTCGATACCGCGTGCAGACAGCGTGGCTTGCCAGCCGGAAAGCGCGATGGCCTCTCGCACGAGCTGCGCGAGAGGGATGCTTGGTGAAGCGGCAAGCGCGTGTTCGAGCGTATCGAACGCACGCACGAGCGCCTCGTCAGCATCGTCCTGCGCCTCCTCGATGTATAGGCACAGTGCGTCATAGAGCGAGGGCTTGGCACGTGACTCGCCAGGCAGGAGCTTGAGGCGCTGGCGACTGATGACCGACAGGGCCAGCAGCGCATCATCACTTGCGTTGAAGAAATCCGAGCCAAGCAAGTCAAAGAGCGCCTCGTCATCATCACGATCTGCCAAAACGCGCAGCAACATGACGACGGTCGAGACCTCGGGCTGCAAGAAGAAGTCCGAGCCGCCCGAGACGATGACCGGTATGCCACGTTTGCGCAGCTCGCGCAGATAAGGGCCAGCCTTGGTACCCTTCGTCGACTGAAGCAGAATCGCCATATCGCCATACGGGGCGCCCTGTGCATGCAGGTGCTCGAATTCGTCGGCAAGCGCCACGGCATCAGCTTGGCGCAGCGCATCGACCGAAGTCCTCCCCTGCCCTTTCTCCGCCTTGTGACCAGCCGAGAGTAATATCTTCACGCGCGGCTCATCTGGCGCAAGCCATGACGGGCTAAAGCCCTCTTCGCGGCCTGAACTCACCTTGAGGAACTCACCGCCGAAGAACTCCGGCTTGGAAAAGATGTCCTCGACGAAGCGCAGGATGTCAGGTTGCGAGCGATAGTTAACGGTGAGCTCGACCTCGTTGGAACCGCGCTCACGCATCATGACTCGTGTGCGCTGGTATACCTCGAGATCGGCCCCACGAAAACCGTATATCGACTGCTGCGCATCACCCACTGTGGCCAGCGTCGTAAGTCCCTCATCGCATATCTTGCTCACGATGCCAACTTGCAAGTTATCCGTATCCTGGAACTCGTCGACCATGACAGAATCGAAGCTCTCGCGATACGTCCGTGCCAGCTCGTCATCTTCGTCGAGCAGCTTGTACGCGGCGATGAGCAAATCATTTGTATCGAGTGCGCCTTGCGCCTGCTTGAGCATACGATGACGCTCGAGATGCTCTGCCGCAAGGTCGAGCGCCGCCCGCAGAAGCTCGTACGCGTTCGCAGATTGCGCCTCAGCCGCGACCTCGAGCAGGGCGTCTTTGCATTCGGCGAAGATATCACTGTAGGGCGCGGAGAGGTTGCCTCCGCCCGGTGGCTTGCACTCTTCGATGGCACTGGCGAGCACGCCCCAGGAGAGAGTGCCTTTTTGGCTGGCAGACAGCTCCTCGAGAACCGCTGCCACCGCCGCGATCTTATCGCGATTCTGAACATACGTTATCTTGCCCTCGGGAAGTCCGAGTTCGTCGAGCTCGGTAAGTGCCCCCTGGTATATGGCGAGGAGCTCCCGCACCCGACCGACAACGATGCGGGCTGACGCAGGAGCTGGCCCCAACTCGAAATCATTCCTGCCGCCCGGCGCGAGCATGAGCAACTCTGACAAGCTGTTGATGAGTTTCGTCGCACTCTCGACGCCAAGGTTGTCAAAAAGCAAGACGAGGCGCGCATCCTTCGCGTTGTCCTGCAGCAACGCGTCGAGCGCGAGGGCGGAAAGCGCCTGCGTCTCGTCCTCGGTGAGCAGGTTTGCGCCCGGATCGACGCCGACATCGAAGGCATGCGAAAGCAGTATGCGACGGCACATCGAATGAATGGTCGATATCCAGGCAGCGTCAATCTTGAGGGACTCCTCGTCAAGCCCCTGTGCGCGCAGCTCGGCACGCACGCGGCCGATAAGCTCGCCTGCCGCCTTGTTGGTGAACGTGATGGTGAGCAGCCGATCGACATCGCCAATGAGCGGCCCCGACTCTTGCGAGAGGCCATATGCGATGCGCTTGGTGAGCGTAAAGGTCTTGCCCGTGCCGGCACCAGCCTGGATGAACAGAGGCTCGTGGGCACTTTCGACCGCAGCTTGTTGACTGGGAGTAAGAGGCATCAGGCACCTCCCTTGGGGCAAAACGAGGCTGCCTTGCAGTACTCGCACACATCACTCGAAAGCGGAGCCGGCGCGATATCGCCTGCGCGAAGACGCTCGACGCATGATGCAATCACATCCTCGACGCGCGACAGATACGCATCGTACTCCTCATCACCACCAGCACGAGGCAGTGCGTCGAAATCCTCGCGCAGATGCTCGGTATCGCCCCACGGTATGCCGCGCGTATAGACACCGCGCAGCGCGTTCTTGGCATATGAGCGATAAACGGAGCCAACGACGCGAAGCGGCGTACCAAGTGCCGCAAAGTGCCGCTCGACAAGCGTGGCGTATATGTCTGTCTGAATGCGCTGCGGTAGCTCGTCATCGCGACCGAAGCCATAACCAGTAGAAAGGCCGCTGAGCTTGTAATCGATGATGACGGCGTTTCCCTCTGCATCGACATCGATGCAATCGACCTTGCCGCGCACGGGCACGCCCGCATATTCGAGGAGCTGCTCTGAGGAACGACCGATCTCAAGCTCGAAGTAGGTGGGAATGAAACCCGGCAAAAACGTGGCATCACGCCGCACAAGATCGAAGACTTGCCGACGCAGCTCTTCGCACGCGCATGAATCGTACTCGGTGCGCAAGTAGAGACCCCGTCGCTCGCGTGACTGATCATCTTCAACCTGCTGGTCGAAGGCTTTGCTGGCAATGGCAAGCGCCTCGTCCACGTTCTGCTCGGTCACGCGATCATATCCGGCCTGTTTGAGGCAACGGTAGAAACGCTCCATGACCGCATGAACGAGATTGCCCTGAGCGGCCGCATCAAATGCGACATCCATGCCGTTGTAGCCCACGCGCCGACATGCGAACCACCGATATGGACAGCGGTAATAATCCTCGAGGGCCGTGGGTGAAAACGCCAGGGGCTTGTCCTTGAGGTCGTGTGTCAAGTCCTTCTTCATCGTAGCCAATGCAAGCGAACCGCGCGTAACCGAGACGTCGTCATGCGGCCCCTCGTTCGCGAAGAAGACGTCAGCCTCGTTCAGCGCAAGCAGCCATGGCCTGAGAGATTGCGGAACAGCCTGAACGGAAAGCTCCGCTTCGTCCTCTTCGGAACTGCGATATGCGGAGACAAGCTCCTCGAACAGGGCGCTCGGACAGCTCTCATCACCACCTGCGTCGTGCGTCGTGCGCGTAAAGGCAAAGCAGTTCTCGCACGATTCGATGGTGTTGAGCAGCATGATGCGCTGGTCGCAAGCAAGCGTGTCTACGTACTCGATGCCGAGCTTACGCATGAGCGTGTCGAACGGGCCAGCCTGCGATGCCATGGGGTAATGAAGCGCATCCAGATCACACAGGATGATGGCACTTGCACGAGTGGGCCCGATCGCATCCGCATCGACGATGCGAAGAGCCTCGTTCTGGTTGCCATACGAGCGATTGAGCGTGACGGGAAGATTCGCCATCTCGTCGGCATCGGGCTCGCAGATGAAACGTTCGCAGAGCTCGAGATAGTCAAGCAATGCCTCAGCTGCCGCGCAATCATCGACAAGCGTATCGACATCGAGCTGTGCCGAGCGCGCGTGCTCGAAGAGAAGCCTGACACGATCGACACGCGAAGCATCGATGAGCCGCACGAGAGGCTCGAAGCGTTCACGCGTGATGGCAGCGCTCGCGTTGCCCTGGGCGAAGCCCTCGCGGACGTCACGCATCCTCTTGTATGGTACCGAGCCGGCTTGTTCGCGCCAGCGCATTTGCAAGGCGCGAGCATCTTGGGCAGGCACTCCTGCATAGGGACCGCACAGCACGTCGACGAAGGGCTCGAAGGGCGCATCGTCACCCGCTTGCACGACCAGCTCGAGAGCGGAGAACGCAGCACCCAGACCCGTGCGCGCACAAGGCACGGCAAACTGCGTGACAAAGGGGATGTCCGCACGTGCAAATGCATCATGCAAGCGCGGATATGCATCGGCAGTGCTGGCGCAGCAGACAAGCATATCCGTATAGTCGATGCCGTTCTTCTCGTGCATGCTACGCACGAGACTCGTGACCACATCGCTTGCGACATGCGTCCCGTGAGCCTCGCCCACGCGCACGCGACCTTGTGCCTGCACGCCACCCTTACCCGTGAAGAGGCGCTGCCGCAAGGCAAGGAGCTCGTCATCTTCTGGCAGGGCACTCACGCCAATGTCGAGATGTTGCTGAATGACAGAAACTGATGCGCCCGGCTCGATCCCGGCAACGAAGCGGCGCAGATGCGCGCTATGCAAATTGGGGGCTTCGAAGACCAGGTGCATGCCCCGACAGACGCCCTCTTGCATGAGCGCATGCTCTGCCTGGGCAATCTCGACAAGTCCCTCGTGCTCGAGCTTTGCCTCATAGAGCGAAACGAGCTCCATGAGCCTTGATTCCGAGCTCGACAACGCGGTGCTCGGGCACAGACCCGGATAGATGGCTTCCTCGACAAACGCGCCGAGCTGCATGATGAAGCCAGGAGAAGGCGTGGCGCCAAAGAGACCGACCTGCGTGACAAGCGGACGCAACAAGACCCTGCGTTCGGCAGGTGTTACGATGGTGGAGCCGTCGCCATGGACATCCCAAAGCTGACTCACGAACTGCGCATGCGTTACGACATCGACACCGGCGCCAATACGCGTGCGGAGTTGTAGTTTACGTTGCTGGCCCCATGCATGCGAGGGCACGATGAGCGTGGCAGCAGCACCCTCGCCCTGTGCGCGCAGCAAAGCTGCGTTGCTCGCTTCAAGCAGTGCATCAAGCGTGCTGACCGTCGTTACCCCCATCGTGCAGGCCTTCTAGTGACTCGCGTCGACGATATCGAGAAGCTCGAGCGGACTATCGATGATGAAATCGGGATACTCCTCCTCAAGCGTAGCGAAATCCCTGAAACCCCAGGTACAGGCAACGCTCGTGCACCCAGCATTTTTGCCCGTACGCACGTCGGGCTGCGAGTCGCCTACGAACCATGCATCTTGCGAGCTTGACCCCAAGAGCTCGAGTGCCTTGAAGGCCATTGCCGGATCTGGCTTGGGAGCGATGCCCTCGACGCGACCAACCGCAACGGGAATGTAATCTGCGAACCAGAGCTTGCGCAGGGCCTCGGTCTCTGGTTGAACCTTGTTGCTCACGATGGCCATCTTGATGCCACGGCTCTTGAGGCCGACGAGCAGCTCCATGATGCCCGGATACGGATGCGTCACATCATTGCAGTGCGCCT
>CABURF010000028.1 GCA_902493755.1 uncultured Coriobacteriia bacterium | reverse complement strand
ACCGCGTCATTGACGAACTCGGACTTGGGCCGCTCGCCCTGCGTTACCTGGACGAACTCTCGGGCGGCGAGCATCAGAAGGTCGTCATCGGACGCGCGCTCGTGCAGGAGACCGATGTCCTGCTGCTCGACGAACCGACGAATAACCTCGACATGGCCAATCAGGTCGAGGTCATGCACCTTGTCAGAAGCGCCGCCCACGAGCACGACATCGCATGTGCGGCCGTCATGCACGACATAAACCTCGCCCTGCGCTACTGCGACCGCTTCTGCCTGCTCAAGGATGGTAAGGTGCTCGCAAGCGGAGGCCCCGAGGTGATGACCAAGGAGACGATTGAAAGCGTCTATGGCATGCCCGTGGACCTGGTACCCTACGAGGACGGCTTTCTCGTAGTGCCAAAGAAAAGCGAATGAGACAGTTGCTCAGAGCAACTGTCTCATTCGACTCGTTTGATTAGAAAGGACCCGTGATGAGCATTGGCACGATAGGCGCTTACTTCGACGACCGGGCCGCGACCTGGAACGAGCAGGCCGAGCCAGCAGGGCCCAAACACCTCATGATTGCCCAACTCGTCGGTGTCCACGAGGGTTCGCGCGTGCTCGATGTCGGCTGCGGCACGGGCATCATGGAGCGTGCCTACCTTGAGCTCGGAGCCGCAAGCATCGTCGGACTCGACCTATCGGAGGCGATGCTCGCCTGTGCGCGCGATGCCTTTGCCGACGTGCCCGACGAACGCCTCCACTTCGAGTGCCGCGACATCCTCGACTACGCGAGTGACGAGCCCTTCGATGCCGTGGTCATCTACAACGCCTATCCGCACATCCTCGACAAAGGGGCACTCGTCGAGGCAACTGCGTCCTTGCTCGAACCTGGCGGAAGGTTCCTCGTCGCGCATGGCATGAGCCGCGAAACGCTCAACGCGCATCATGCGAACGTGCCGGCAGATGTCACGAGCGACCTGCTCCCCGCAAAAGATGCCGCGCTTGATTGGCAGGATGCGTTCGACATCGACACGATGGCGGACACGCCGTTCACGTACTTCTTCGGCGGCTCGAAGCGGTAATTACTTCACCGGCGCAGGACTGGGACAAGGAGACAGGTCATTTGTCCCCTTGTCCCAGTCCCTGAAGTCACTTTCTCCAGCGCATCAAGATGACGACGGCAACGGCCGCCAGAGCGACCGAGAGCAGCATGGGAAACGCCCACGAATCGCTCATGGGCAACAGGTTGGTATTCATGCCATAGAAGCTGAACACCACGGTCGGGATCGACAGCAGGAGCGTGATGGTAGTGAGCACGCCCATGGAGGCATTGACGTTGTTGCTGACGACTCCCGAGAAGGCATCCATCGCCCTGGTGATAACGTCGGTGTAGATCGAGCACATCTCGGATGCTTGCCGATACTCGACAATCACGTCATTGAGCAGCTCTTCGTCTTCATCGAAGAGCTTCACGAACTGTCCATTCTTGATGGCCTGAAGCGTCGGGGCGGAACTCTTGAGTGACGTCGACATGTAGAGCAGCGATTTCTCGATACCGAGCATGCTCATGAGTCCCTCGTTGTTCTGCTTCTTTCGCATCTTGCGTTCGAGAGCCATGGTCTGCTTCTCGAGGACGCGCAGGGCATCGATATAGCTTTGCGATACCTCGAGAAGGACATCGAGCAGAAAACGCGTGTGCTTGCCCGTGGCGATGGATAACTTCCTATCGCTCTTGAGCTTATCCACGATGGAGCACGGGGCATTGGTCAAAGTGACCACGACACTCGGATTCTCGATGAGGAGAATGGAAATGGGCTGGGTATCGAACTGCTCGAGATTCGGATTCGCCTTGTCATCCAAATCCTCGGCAGCGGGATAATCGACGACGACAAGTGCCTGGCTGGCATCCTCGTTCTTGTCGATACGCGAGATCTCGTCGCGGTCGAGCATAGCATCGATGAAATCGTTATCTATGCCCAGGTTATCGGCAAGCCATTTGACCTCCCGGCTGTTGGGAACGCACACATTGACCCAGCAACCGGATTCGACTGCATCAAGGTGTCTGAGCGTGCCATTGTCTGTCTTCAGTATCTCGATCATGACACGCTCCTTTCCCTCGCGCTTGCCTTACAGGTTCTGATTCTCGAGACCGAGGTCGTCAATCCACTGACGCACCTCATCGCTGTTCACGCCGGACGGAAAGCGCATGCCGCCCATCCACTCTCCGCCGTTCGCGAGCTCGGAGAGATGCTCGGCACTTTGCCCCATGTCAGATGACGCCGACGTGCAAAACGGGATGACGGTCTTGCCCGTAAAGTCGTTTGCCTTCACGAAGCTGGTGACGGGATAGGCCGCCTGACCCCACCAGATGGGATAGCCGATGATGACCGTATCGTAGGAATCCCAGCTATCGGGCGTATCCTGAAGGAGGGCAACGTCCTGGAGAGCGGGGTCGGCATGCTCCTTGGATACGCGACTGTTCTCGTCAGTCCAGGCAAGGTCCTCGGCGGAATAGGGCTGTTCGGGCATGATGGCAAAGACATCCATATCGTTCTCGTTCACGATGGTCTCGGCAACTTTGGCCGTATTGCCCGTAGCCGAATAATAAACGACAAGTGTTTTGTTTGCCGTGCCTGATGACGCGCCGCTAGATGCATCCTGGCCGCCGCATGCGGTGATGCAAAGCGCTGCGCACATCATGAGCACCGCACCAAGCACGAGAACGAGCGTCTTTTTCATTGACCTCATTGGGACTTCTCCTTCTTGTCAGTGGCGACGGCTTCCTTGACGGCGACCTCATCGACGATGCCTCCGTCAATCGGCTCGTCGACCGCAACGACTTCATCAGATACGACAGCGTGTGGTACATCGACCGTCTGGGCACTCGCCGTCGAGACAGACTTGTCTATCCTGCCGACAAACCAGGTCCCCACAAGGAAAACGGCCAGCGCAACACCGAGAGGCAATAGCACACTCGCCCACTCGAAAAAGTTGGGAATGTATCCCTGCGCGATCTCAAAGGCATTGCCCGTATGGTCGTAGAGACCTGTCGAAGCAGGTAGCGGCCAGCTCGGCGAGGGCTCGTTGGAGAGCGACACATAGAGCGTGGGGCTGGCAAATGCTGGGTACAGCAACATGAGGCGATGGAAGAACATGCCGACGACAACCAGTACGCCGCCAATGAGCATGTTCTTGGTGGGATCGTTCTTGCCTCGAAGCAGCACGAAGACCGCCACCAGGGGCAAGCCGAGCTCGAGCGCGTAGAACAGCCAAACGCTGCCCAGCGCCGCGAGCGCCCCACCATCTGCCGCGCTTCCGCCGAAGCAGACGATCAGCAACTCGATAACGGCAAGCGCCAGGTGAATGATGATCGCCACCGCAAGCAGGAAGCTCAGATCGTGCAATGCCTCGGGTTTGAAGTCGTCATGTTTGAGCGCGCAGATGATGACCGCGACGGCAAGACCGCATACGACGGCAACCACGATGAAATCGATGGGCATGATGAAGCTATGCCACCAGATGCGTGCTTCCATGAGCGCGAAGAGCAGGCCCTCGACAAGCTGCAGCGCAAACGCACTGATGAGGCCCAAGACCATCCAGAACTTGAGCAGCTTGCTCTGTCGTGCGACGGCAATGAGGTTGATGATGGCGATGATGATGAACACCGTGAGGGCAATCATGTCCCAGGTAAGCGGTGACGTGGGGTTGGGTCCCATGAGCATCGCCATGATGTGCGCCGGATGCCCCAGGTCGATGAGAATCGCCACACCTGCGCCGATGGCACCGGCAAGGGCCACAACCTGCGCGGTTTTGACATAGGGCATGAGATCATGCCGGTTGCCGAGGACGATATAGCAGGCAACAAACTGGCTACCTGCACCAAAGCCGACGAGGAAGGCGAAAACCGCGATCATGAGGCCCCAGGCGAAGGTATTGCTCATGCCCGAGCCAACGAGAAGACCCATGGTGAGCTGGCAAATCCACGCCGCGCAACCGACTGCGATGAAGACGACGGTCAGGATGATGGGCCACTTCTTTGCGTGTTGGACGTTCTGTGTCATGGCTACTCCCCCTCTCCGCGCTTGGAAGGCAGGTAATACACCTTGGGCTTGGTGCCATGCGACTCGCCGAGTACGAGCCACTCGCGCCCGGACATGTACTGCGAAATCTCGGAATCCGCATCCTCGATGTCACCAAAGATACGTGCGTTTGCCGGGCAGCCCGTGCAGCACGCAGGAGTGCCGCCCTGGTTGGTGTACTGGACGCAGAACGTGCACTTTTCGACCACGCCTTCGGGCCGCACTGGTGTGTAGACGAGACGGCCGTCCTGGCGATAATCCTCCGGATACCCCCAGCGATACTCGCCGTCGACGCCCTCGACGCCATCGGGCTTGCTCCAGTTGAACTGGCGCACCTCGTAGGGGCATGCCGTGATGCAGTAGCGGCAGCCAATGCACTTCTCGTAGTCGACGAGCACGGTACCCGTATCGTCGGTGTAGGTGGCGTCCGTCGGGCACACCTGCTGGCAGGGGGCGTTTTCGCAGTGCTGGCAGCTGATGGGCAGAAACTCCATACGAGGCATGCCATCCACGATCACCGAGGTGCCGTACTCGGGAGCACCCGGCGCAAAGACACGGTTCCACCAGATGCCGCGGGGTTCTGCGTTGTGATCCTTGCAGATGACCGCGCACGTCCTGCATCCAATGCAGCGGTCAAGGTCTATGGCCATTGCGTATCTCATTGCATGACCTCCTTACGCGCACCGCCCTTTTGCAGTAGACGGACATTACATGCGCATTCGTTCCACGCCATGTTGGGCGACCATACGCCCGAGAGGTAATACACCTCATTGGTGGGATTGATCCACGGATAGATGAGCGAGTTGTAGCTGTCGCCGTCCATGTACTCGCTCCACCAGCCCTGATCGAAGATAGCCTGCCCGGGATACATGCCCGGGTCGAGCACAAGGCCGCCCTGACACTTGCCACGGCCGTTATAAGCCTCGACCAAATCGCCTGCCTCCAGGCCACGCTCCTTGGCATCGTCCGGATTCATGAAGATCTTGGGCATGCTGTTTTGCAACTCGAGCATGAAGGGGTTGTTCACGTACGTGGAGTGCACGCGATAGGTGCTGTTTCGCGTGATGAAGGCGAGTGGGTACTTGGTACGCGCCTCTGGGTCATCCTTGTATTCCGTGTCTTCGAAGGCGGGCTTGTAGCAGGGCAGCTGCTCCTCGAGCTCGAGGAACTCATCCTCGTCACGGTAGAACTGGATGCGTCCCGAACGCACGAACGGCGCCGTCACGTCGATTGCGTTGGGAAGCGACTGGCTCGGGAATGGCGTCCCCTCGTGAATCTGGCTCCAGAAGGGGATGCGCTTCTCGCCCGGATTGGCGTGCCAGAGCTTGCCCGGCCCCTCGCGCAGCTGCTCGGCCGTGAGCTGGTTGACGTACGGGCCGCCGTTAGCCAAAAGCGTGCGCAGGACATCATCGGCCACTTGCTCGGCTTGCGACTCGTCGAAGACCGGCCACTGGTCCGCATACGAGGGATCGATGTGCGTGGCAAGCTCCTTGCAGATCCAGATCTCGGGGCGTGCCTCGCCTGGCGGATCGACCATCTGCTGCTGGAGCTGCACCCAGGGATGCAGTGGCGTCGTGGTGAGCTCGAGCTTCTCGTACCAGCTCGGAGCCGGCAGGGCCACGTCGCTCATGTCGACCGTGGTGGTGCGTTGGAAGTCGAGCGTGACAAGGCATTCGAGCTCGCCGCTCTCCTTGGCGCTGCGCAGCCAGTTGGCAACGTTATGCTGGTCCATCGGGTTGCCCCAGCCCACGACGAGGGCCTTGAGGCCATTGGGTGGGAAGGCGTTTGGCTGCATCGTCTCCGTGCGGCCGGTGACGGCGTACTGGAATGACATCGAGTGCTTGTTCATGCGCGGCGGGTTGAACCACGACGCGGGGATGAAGCGCGTCTTGTACTGGCCCACATAGGTCGAGATGCCGCCGCCGAGCTGGCCGATGTTGCCCGTGAGCGCCGCGATGAGCGCGAGCGAACGGCCCTTGAGGTCGCCGTGATACCACTGCGTGCCCGCACCACCGAAGATGATGTGCATGGGCTTGATGGTCGCGCACTCCTGCGCAATGCGCTCGATGGTCTCGACGGGGATGCTCGTGGTATCACTCGCCCACTGCGCCGTCTTGCCCACGAGGCTCTCGCGCAGCAACCTGAAACCGCTCTTGGCATGCGCGGTGGTACCGTCTTTGAGGCGCACATCACCCGTGTACTCGAGCGTGCAGCCCTCCATGCCACCGAGGCGCTCGGGGTTGACCGCGAAGGGCCTGCCATTGGCGTCGATGGCCACGTACGTGGTGCGATAGGCCGGAGATGGCAGGGCCGAGAGCCCCGCCACGTTGGCAGCCTCGATGCGCTTTCCCGTAGTGGTGTCAACGAGCAGGGGCATATCGGTGAAGTTCTTGCAGAAGGCCTCGTCATAGAGGCCATCGTCGATGATGATCTTGGCGACTGCCAGCGCAAAGGCCGCATCGGTATCGGGCTTGAGGCGCACCCATTCGGTCGATTTCTCGGAGGTTGCCGAGTAGTTGGGGTCGAAGTTGACCACCTTGCCACCGCTCTCGCGCGAGATGTTGAGAAAGTGCGCATCGGGAAGGCGCGTGACCATGACATTCGAGCCAAAGATCATCGTGTACTTGGAGTCTTCCCAGCAGTACGACTCGAGCTCCTCGCTCTGCACGCCAAAGGTCTCGGGCCAGAACATGGGGAGGTCGCCGTTCATCTCGTAGCAGCCGATAGCCGACCACCCCATCATGTTGGAAAGACGAATGATCGAGCCCTTCTGGATATGGCCAGTGCCCTGCACCTGCCAAATCACGCCCACGGACTCCGGCCCGTACTTGTCCATGACGTCACGCAGCTTGGTCGCAGCCGCGTCGAGCGCCGTGTCCCAATCGGTCTCCTCCATCTTGCCCGTCTCCTCGTTCTTGACGAGCGGCTTGGTGAGCCGGTGCGGCCCGTATAGCATCGTGTTGATGGATACGCCCTTGAGACAACCGCGCGGATTGTACCCCTCGAAGGGATAATCGGATGCTTGCGAGATCATTTTGATCTGCCCCTCGTGAACAAAGCCCTTGAGGCCGCAAGCTCCTGTACAGTTGGGCGAGCAGGTCGTCCTCACCCATTCTCCGGCAGGGTCGACATTGTCGGCCAGCGCCTTTGCGCACGGAAGCGCTCCCGTGCCCAGACACGCGGCCGCCGTCGCAGCTGCCGTGCCGGCCACAAATGACCGGCGACTTAGATCCCTCTCTCTCATGTATCCCTCCTCACTCGACCACATGGGTCGATCTGATAACGCGCCGTCATGCTAGACGAGCACTGCCTCGCTCTCGGTAATTTCACGTAGCTTACAGTCCATCTCCTGCTCGCGCTCGGCGACACTGCGCGGGTCACGCTTCTCGTCAAAGGCGCTGCGTACCACGCGACCATCGCGCTCGAACTTTTTGAGATCGGATGTTGCCTGGCCCAAATCATCGCGATGACGCTCGGAAGCGCGCTCATCGCCCGGGTCGGTCCAGATGCGCTCGGCGACAGGCGCCCAGCGCTGTGCCATGGGACGTGTCTTGGCGGTAAGCTCGTAGACCGTCTCCTCCTGGACAAGGTCAGTCGAATGCGCACCCGAATCCTCCACGAGCTTCTCGATGCACTCGGGGTTCTCCAGCATCGGACAGGGGCGCAGGTGATTGTCGTTGAAGGGCTGACCATGGTAGTAACCCATGAACAACGGCGAGCGCAGGGCATCAAGCAAGCTCACGTCGTGGATGTTGACATTCGAGTAGTGAATGAACACGCAAGGCTCCACATCGCCGTTGGCGTTGATGTGCAGGTAACGACGACCGCCGGCGATGCAACCACCCACAAACTCGCCGTCATTCTGGAAGTCGAGGGTTAGCAGCGGTTTCTCGTGCCGCATCGCATGGTTGAAGTCATAGAGCATCTCGCGTTGCTGAGGACTCGGCATGAGCTCGGCCGGGGAGTCCTTGCCCACGGGCATGTAGGTGAAAATCCAGGCGAAGAACACGCCCTTGTCGATAAGCCAATCGTAGTACTCCTCGGTGCAGACCGCATCGGCGTTCTGGCTCGTATAGCAAATGGAGACGCCAAAGGGGATGCCGCGCGCCTTGAGCAGGTCCATGGCCTTGTCGATCTTCTGGTAGGTGCCAGCACCTCGACGCGCATCGGTAGTCTCTTCGCTGCCCTCGGCCGAGATAATCGGGATGAAGTTCTTCACGCGGGCGACTTCCTCGACGAAGTCCTGATCAATGAGCGTGGCGTTGGTAAAGCAGAGGAAGGCGGAATCAGGATGAGCGTCGCAGAGCTTGATGAGATCCGCCTTGCGCACGAGTGGCTCGCCACCCGTATAGATAAAGACGTGCGTACCGAGCTCGTTGCCCTGATTGATGATGGAATCGATGTCCTCGTAGCTCAGATTGAGTTTGTGGCCGTACTCGGCTGCCCAGCACCCCGTGCAATGCAGGTTGCAGGCGCTCGTCGGATCGAGCAAGACGGCCCAAGGCACGTTGCACTGGTACTTCTCACGCGCCTTCTCCTGCTTGTCCCAGGCGATGAGGTTCGCCTCGGTTAGGAAGCACTTGAGCATGCCCGTGGCGACCTCGGGGTCAAGGTCGGCGATACGGCACAAGAGCTGATACCAGTTGTTACGCTCCTCGATAGCCTGGGCAAATGCCCTGCGCTGCGAGGGAAACAGCGCGTCCGGAAGCATTTTGTCGATCTTCGCCATCATGCTCTCGATACGCGGAACGGGGTCTTCCATGAAGTAGTCGATGGCTTTGTTGGCCGCCGTCCTCTTTGCGAATTCCATTGGTCTCATGACGCTCCTCCTACTGTGTTAGCTGCAGCACGCTGCATTCCTCGATAATGTTCTCTACGTGTTCAGGGCTCAGACCCTGCGATATGGCGAAAGGGGCGAAGGACAGGCGCATGACGTATTCCGGTGTCACGATGCGGTCTTCGAGCGTTGTGATGGAGAGCAGACCATAGGCACCGTTGAGAGCGACGACGAGACAATCGCCCAGATATTGCTTGTCGATGGCATCGGGGCAGCGCGCGATGAGCCAGTC
>CABURF010000027.1 GCA_902493755.1 uncultured Coriobacteriia bacterium | reverse complement strand
GACGAGCACGTCGATATCGCCCGCATTGAAGGCGTCCATGGCCTGCTGCTTCTCCTCCGCACTCATGCGACCCGTGAGCAGCCCGACATGATAGCCCGCGAAGACGTCACGCTGCAGACGAGCAGCCTCCTCCTCGGCTGCCTTGGGATCGGAGATATCGCTCCCACTCGCAAGCGAGGCGAGAAGCGATCCATCCTCGATGCGCTCGGCCCTGCGCTCGCGCGTCAGGCCCACGAGCGGACAGATGACATAGGCCTGGCGTCCCTGCGCGAGGGCGTCCTTGATTACCTCGTAGGCCCTCCCCCGCGCATCGCGCGATATGAGCTCCGTATGCGTTAGCTGGACATTGCCCGGGCGCGTGCGTATGTAACTCGTCTCGAGGTCACCGTATAAGGTGAGCGCAAGCGTGCGTGGAATGGGAGTGGCCGTCATGACGAGCAGGTCGCAGCCTGGCCCCTTCATGCGCAGGGCCGCACGCTGGTTGACGCCGAAGCGATGCTGCTCGTCGATGACGACGAGCGAGAGATGCGCGAAATTCACTGTAGGCTCGATAAGGGCATGCGTCCCAAAGAGCACCTGCAGCGTGCCATCTTGCGCCATCTCCAAAAGTCGATCGCGTTCCTCGGGAGCGGTCGATCCCGTAAGGATGCCCCAGCTGACGTGCGCCGCATCGAAGAGCGGGCCGAGTTTGCTTGCGTATTGGCGCGCCAACACCTCGGTCGGTGCCATCATGGCCGCCTGGCATCCGCTATCGGCGCTAAGCGCCAGAGCGAAGGCTGCAACGATGGTCTTACCCGTACCGACATCTCCCAAGAGCATGCGATTCATGCTGCGCGGTGCGGTCATGTCGCCCACAATATCTGCGACGGCCTGCTCTTGCTCGCTTGTGAGCGTGTACGGGAGCTGCGCGCGCAGCTCGTCCATCCGTTGCCCTGGCACATGGGCAGTCGGTTCGCCATCGCGTGTCTCGGCGCGACGCAAGCGCATCATCTCGATTTGCAAGCGCAAGACCTCCTCGTAAGCCAGGCGCTTGCGGGCCTGAAGCATCTGCATGCGGTTCTCGGGAAAGTGAATCTGACGCAGAGCTGCCTTCTTGCCGATGAGCTTATGCTTAAGCCGCAACTCGACGGGAAGCGGATCGGTCATGTCCGCTGTTTGCTCGAGCGCGTTTGCGACAAAACGGCGCATCCACGTTGCCGAGATTCCCTCGGTGGCCGGATGCACGGCAAGCATCTGAACGAGGCGAGCCTGTTCCTGACCCGGCTCGCCCAAAAAGGCAACGTAGGGGTTGGCCATGCGCTTGAAACCATATTCGAACGTAACCTTGCCCGAAAAGGCGACGCGCATGCCACGCTCGAACTTAGCAGCCATCCAGGGCTGCCTGAACCAGGTGGCTATGATGACACCCGTACCATCGAAGACAGACACTTCGAGAATATGCAGACGCTTGCGCGGCTGTTTCTCGACGACTTCATCGACCGTGCCCACGACGGTCACAAACTGGCCGATGGGGGCACGAGCAGCAGTTTCGACATTGGAAAGGTCTATGTAGCGGCGTGGATAGTTCTCGAGCAACTCCCGCACCGTTGAGATACCCAGCTTGGAGAGGTTCTTCGCGCGTGCAGGACTCACAGCGCGTATCTTGCCGACGTCACAATCAAGCAGGAAATCGGAATCTCCGCGTGATGTCATTACGCAAGCCCCAGCACCCGCTCGTCTTGCGGAATGTAGGCAAAGCCGAAACAGCCGGTCGAAACATGTGTCGTGATGACGGGACCGACCATGCGCACCCCAACCTCGACCAGCTTGATGCCCGCCTCGATCATGGTCTCGCGTAACTCGTCAACACCGCCCATGTTGCGCGTATGGGCAAAGCAACACTCGAGTGGCCCGAAGCTCTCCTCGAGTTCCTTGTAACGCTGCACGAGCTTGGCGACGGCGCGCTTGGGCGACTTGGCCTTGCCGAACATCTCGACCTCCCCTTCCGGGTCGACTGTGAGAAGCGGTTTGATCTTGAGCAGGGCAGCGGCAAGGCCGGTCGCCTTTCCGGTGCGTCCCCCCTTGACGAGATTTCGAAGCTTGTCGAGCATGAAGCAGATGCTCGTCTTGCCCTCGAGATCATGGGCGGCCTCGACGAGCTCCTCGAAGCCCAAGCCGTACTCGCGCAGCTGCGCGATGCGGCGCACGAAGAGGAACTGGGCGACGGTGTTGCAATGCGTGTCGATGACCTCGACGGGGATGGGAGCGCTCTCGGCAGCCATACGGGCAGTGTGGACGGTTCCCGACATGCACGACGAGATGTGCAGAGAAATCACATGCGTGTAGCCGGCAAGGGAAAGATCGGTGTAGAGCTGGGCAAAGTCAAGCAGCGGCGGCATGGACGTCGAGGGCAACTTGTCGCAATCGACGATGTAATCGTAGAAGGCCTCGATGTTCTCCATGGTGTTGTCCTCGGGGAAATGCGTGCCGTCAGGCTCGATGACCCTGAGATGCACGCACTTGACACCAAGTTCGGCAAGCTCGGCATCCGAAGCGTTATCGGTCACGATCGCTATCTTCTCCATCTGCATCTCCTACATCACCTGTGCCTATTCGATCGAGAAAACAATGGGATATAAAGGCTGCTCACCGCGTTGCGCGTCGACTTCAAGGTCGGGATACAGCTCCTCGACCTGCTCGACGAGCTTCTCGAAATCTTCCTGGGCAAAATCCTCTCCCGCAAGGAGCGTGAGCGAGTCGAGGTCGTCGTTAAGCTCATCAATGAGGGCGAGCGTAACCTCCTCGACACTCTTGCCCACGACATCGAGCGAACCATCGGCGATACCGATGACGTCACCCGGATGAATCTCGTGACCATCCGAGGTCTTGGAGTCCTTGATGGCAGTTGTTACCTCACCGCACTTGACCTCGTCGAGCGCTTCGGTCATGGCCTTGGCGATTTCATCGAGATCGCCTTCCGGGCTCGCAACGAGCATTGCGGAAAACGACGCGGGCGTTGACGTTGTGGGAACGACCCTGCATGGGATATCGGCATTGTCAGCTGCGGCGTTGGCGGCCATGATGATGTTCTTGTTATTGGGAAGCAAGATGGCCGAGTCGGCGTTTACCTGCTCGATGGCATCGAGCAGGTCCTTCGTCGAGGGGTTCATGGTTTGACCGCCGGAAACGACATGGTCGACACCGAGGGATCGCAAAATGTTAGCCATGCCCTCACCCGCGGCAACAGCGATAAACGCGATGGGCTTGCGTTCGGCGGGCTGGCATGATGCCTCATCGGCAGCGATGCCGTCGGCACGCTCCTCGCTCTCGAGCACCATGTTGTGGATAAAGACCTCAGAGACCTGACCGCGATCGGTCATGTAGGTAAGCACCGTGCCCGGCGTGTCCGTGTGCACATGCACCTTGAAGTCCGGATGTGCGCCCACAAGCAACTCGCAATCCCCGATGGACGCGAGAAACTCGAGTGCCTCAACCGTGTTGACTTCGTCGCTGTGCAGGAGAAACTCGGTGCAGTACATGTAGTCCGATCCTGCCCAATCACGTACATGTTCGATGGCGACCTTCGCCTCGGCGTGCGTAAAATCCTCGGCAGAGGCGAGGTGAGCTTGCTCGCCAGTCAAGGCCGCGATGAAGCTCTGGATAAGAATGGCCAGGCCAAAGCCACCTGAATCGACAACGCCATTCTCCTTGAGAACGGGCAGCAGCTCCGGCGTACGCTTGACCGAGGCGAGTGCCTCGTCCGAAATGGCATGCAACACCGCGTTGACGTCGAGCCCCTCCTCGTGGGTTTGCTGCGCGGTAGCGGCGCAGTCCTCGAGCACAGTGAGGATGGTGCCCTTCACAGGCTTGCGTACGGCCTGGAAGGCAACCTCCACGGCACGCTCCATCGCACGGGCGATGGTCTCGGTGCTGTACTCGGTGGCATCCGCAAGTCCCTCGCAAAGACCGCGTAGAATCTGGCTCGTGATGACGCCCGAGTTGCCACGAGCGCCCATGAGCGAGCCATGCGTCACGGCCTTGCACAACGCAGCGCCATCCGCATTCAGCGGCAAGGCGGCAACCTCGCGCGCCACGGACTCCATCGTAAGCGACATGTTCGTTCCCGTATCGCCATCGGGCACCGGAAAGACGTTGAGGCGGTTGATCTCCTCCTTGCGCGCAGACAACTCTGCGGAAGCGGTGGCGATGCATGTGCGAATATCGTCAATGTTCATGGATGTATCCCTGTTGAGTATCGAATCCTACAAGCTGCTAATCGCGAACCTTCACGCCCTGCACGTGGACGTTCACGTTGCGAACGGGCAATTGCGCACCATCCTCGAGCGTGAACTTGACCTTGTCGGCGAGCATGCGACTCACCTCGGCGAGATTGGTTCCGTGCTCGATGATGACGTACAGGTCGATATCGATGGCATCGTCGGTTCTCTCGACGTTGATGCCGCGACGTAGGCGACTCGCGGGCAGCAGCTTGGCAATTCCATCGGAAAGCGTCGGGGCGGCCATGCCCACGATGCCATAGCTCTCGAGGGCGGCATAACCGGCCAAGTCGGTGATGACATCCTCGGCGATGGTCAGTTCGCCAGCAATAGCGTCAGGCATATGCAAGCTCCTTCATGGTTGAGACTACATAGATGCAGTAATTGTAATTCAGGCGACACTTCCTTCACAGTCAGCCATGCAATTTTGCGTATACTTTCTAGAAAACGGGCAGTAGCGCTTAGGTGCATCGACCATTGCGCGCCTGTTCGCTGGCCGCATCCCGTTCGTTTGCAGGAGGGTCTAATTGGATTTCGAGGAGATCTTTTCCCGCGAGGCGCGAAGCTCAAGTAACGGTCATGTGCTCGACGATGACCTCGTCTATGAGATTCTCGAGACCGTTGCAGAAATTCCCCCAGGATGCGTCGCGACTTACGGACAAATCGCCCGGCTCATTGGACGCCCGAAAAACGCGCGCCTCGTGGGCAAGGTGCTCAAGGAGTCGCAGTTCTACGGCGAGTACCCCTGCCATCGCGTCGTAAATGCCGCGGGTCGTCTCGTACCCGGTTGGAACGAGCAAGCTGCGTTCCTGGCCGAAGAGGGCGTCGGACTCAAGGACGATAGCCATGTCGATATGCACACGTACCAGTGGGATATATAGCGAGTCTGATAGCCCCAACGCGATGCATGTGCTAAGGAATCCATGCGCCAAGGGGTCAGACACCCTGGCACATCCCCGGTGTCACACGATAGGGGGCAGCCGCGATGGCTGCCCCCCTCCGCTACCAGTTACTGCAACTGGTGTGCTTACCAGGTAAGGTCCTCTGCCTCTTCCTTGCCACGGCCCGTGAGCTTGTCGAGCATCATCTTGTGCTCGATCTGCGCGGCAACCTGCTTGGTGTGGATAACCGCATCCGGATTGACCGAGATGGAATCGATACCGCTCTTGATGAGGAACTCGCAGAACTCCGGATAGATACTCGGAAGCTGACCGCAGATGGACACGGTCTTGCCGTCCCTGTGGGCGACCTCGATGAGATGGCGGATGGCACGCTTGACGGCGAGGGCGCGACCATCGGCGACGTCCTGGATGATCTCGTTGTCACGGTCGAGGCCCAGAATCAGCATGGTGAGATCATTGCTGCCGATAGAGTAGCCATCGACGAACTTGTTGAACTGGTCGGCCATGATGATGTTGCTGGGGATCTCTGCCATGAGCCAGATCTTGAAGTCCGCACTGCGCACGAGGCCTTCCTCGGCCATGATGCCCGTGACGGTCTCGGCTTCCTCAACGGTGCGGCAGAACGGAATCATGACCTGGAGGTTCTTGAAGCCGTACTCGTCACGAACCTTCTTGATGGCCTGAAGCTCGAGCTTGAAGGCCGGGAGATACTTGGGATCGTAGTAACGCGACGCGCCACGCCAGCCGAGTAGCGCGCTCGGCTCCTCGGGCTCGTACTTGTCGCCACCGGTAAGGCCACGATATTCGCTGGACTTGAAGTCGGAGAGGCGCAGCACGACCTGGCGCGGAGAAAGAGCGCTCGCGACCTTGCGCATGCCCTCGGCAAGCTTCTCGACGGCCTCGTCGGCACGACCGGTCTCGATGAGATGCATGGGATGCTCGTGGATGAAGGTGGTCCAGATGAACTCCTCGCGCATGAGGCCCACGCCATCGCACGGGAGCTTGCCATGCTTCTCGGCAAGATCGGGATTACCGAGGTTCATGTAAATCTTCGTGCCCGTGACAGGTGCCACGTAGGCAGCAGCCGCAGGCGCAGCATCGGCAGCAGGGCTTTCGGCAACCATGCTCTTGACGATGCCCGCGTACACGGTGCCGTTGGAGGCGTCGACCGTAATCTCCTGACCGTCCTCGATCGATGCGGTCGCCTCTTGCGAGCGGCTTGCCGTACCGACGATGCAGGGGATGCCCATCTCGCGGCTGACGATGGCGGCATGGCAGGTCATACCACCGGCATCGGTGACGATGGCGAGCGCCTTCTGCATGGCAGGCACCCAGTCGGGAGCGGTCATCGTGGTGACGAGAATCTCGCCGTCCTTGAACTCGTCGATGAGGGCGGGATCGGTGATGACGTGTGCCTTACCGGCAACCTTCCCGGGAGAGGCCGGCAGACCGGTGACGATGACGTCAAGGTTCTCGGTTCCGGCGGCATCTGTCTCGCCGGCGACCTCGCCGTCGGCCTTCTTGCGCGACCAGACCGTCTCGGGACGCGCCTGAAGCAGCCAAACCTTGCCGTCGCGCTCGTCGATGCCCCACTCCATGTCCATGTAGCAGCCGTAGTGCTTCTCGAGCTGTTTGGCGTAATCTGCGAGCTCCTTGATTTGCTCGTCAGTGATGACCTGCTGCTTGCGCTCGTCGGCGGGAACCTCGACTTCCTCGACATCGCCCTCGGGCTTGCGGATCATCTTGATGTGCTTGTCCGAGATGATGCGACGCGTAATCTCACCCGTCGTCTTGTCAACGACGAAGTTATCGGGGGTGACGGCACCCTGCACGACCATCTCACCCAGGCCGTAGGAACCCTCGATGGTGACGACCTTGTCATTGCCGTTGGTGACATCGAGCGAGAACATGACGCCTGCGGCCTTGGAGAAGACCATCATCTGGACGGTTGCGGAAAGCGCGATGGACAGGTGATCGAAGCCCGTCTTCTCGCGATAGTAGGTGGCGCGATCGGTGAAGGTGGAGGCGTAGCACTCCTTGATCTTCTGCACGACCATATCCGGACCATGCACGTTGAGATAGGTATCCTGCTGGCCGGCAAAGCTGGCATCGGGAAGGTCTTCTGCGGTGGCAGAGGAGCGCACGGCGACGAACGGGTCATCCACGTGCATCTTGTTACCGAGCTCGGCATAGGCGTCCTTGATGGCCTCGACGATGTCTGCAGGCATCTCCTCGGCAACAATCATGGCACGGATATTGTCGGTCACCTCGCGCAGCAGCGCAGAATCCTCGACGTCAGTAAGCTTCTTGAGCTCTTCGCGGATCTCCTTGTCGAGGCCGGTCCGCTCCATGAATTGACGATATGCGTATGCCGTGGTGGCAAAGCCATAGGGTACGGGGACATCGGTCTCCGAAGTCATCTCGCCCAGAGAGGAGGACTTTCCGCCTACGATCTCGACGTCCTCGCGGCGAAGCTCGTCAAACCAGAGAACATATGCCTTATCACGATCCATCTTGCCTATCCCTTCTTTCATGTCGGAGAGGACGCAGTGCATTATGCGATGTGAGAATCCCCGTTTCCAATGTTCGACATTATAGGGTATTTGCAGCGTATTTGAATCGGCTTTAGCTTATGACCCCACAAGAAGGAGCAATCAATCCTCAGAGAATCGGAATGCGAGGGAAAGCGGCGTTGTAATGGCGCAGAATCTCTTGGGCCGTCTCCTCGATGGCACGATCTTTCGTATTGATAATGACGCAGCCCAGGCCACGCATGATGGTGCGGGCACGATTAAGCTCCATGGTCACGGCATCGATGTCCGAATATTTCGATTGTTCCCCGAGCTGAGCGCTCATGCGCGTTTTGCGCACGCCAACGAGCACGGAAGGATCGGTTATGAGGCCGAAGAGCCGCTCGCGGTCAACATCGTAGACTTCTTTGGGAAGCTCGAGGCCTTCGACAAGAGGGACGTTCGCGACCTTGTAGCCTTGCTGTCCCAGATAGATGGAGGTGGGTGTCTTGCTTGTACGCGAGACACCGAGGATGACGATGTCAGCTTCGGGAAGGTCCTGGGTGAGCAGCCCGTCGTCATGGTTGACGGTGAACTCGATTGCTTCGATACGCTGGAAGTACTGATCGTTCATCTTGTGCTGCTCGCCGGGAATCGGATTGTGGGTCTTTCCACTCACCCGCTCGATAGCTGCAATTGAATCCGACAGGACATCAACGGCATGGATGTTGGGATGGTCGACGAGATACGCCTCGAGAGCGTCTTTCAACTCCTGGATGACCAAGGTGTAAAAGACTATGATCCGGTCATCGCCGTACATCTTGCGATGTATGCGCTGCTCTTTCTCGAGAAAGGCTTGTATTTGCTCAAACGAGCGCACCTGCGCAAACACCGTGATGTTCGGGTCAAGTTCACCGAAATGGCTCGCTGCCGAACGTGCAATGGTCTTGGCCGTATTGCCCATTGAGTCACTGATGACATGGATAGTGGGCAGTGCAGGCATCTCGCTCATGAGCGCCCCTACTTCTTGGCCATCTTTCCGATATCCGCAACGTCGGCAAAGACCGCAACGAAGCTGTTGAGCAGACGCAAGCGCATCTCGCGCAAAGCCACGTCATTGTCCATGATGAGCACCTCATCGAAGAAGTTGTCGATGGGCGCACGTAGACTTGCGAGCGCCTCGATGGCATCGAGGTGAGCGCCATCCGCAAGGGCGGCCACAACCGCATCGTGAGCAGCGGCAACAGCATCGGCCAGTGCGCGCTCCTGGGCACCCATGAGCGACGCATCAGCTTCGCAACCCAGGGAGGCGTCGGTAAGGTTTGCCGCGCGCGTGTAGGCCGTCGCAAGGTTTTCGAAGACCTCGGGCTGTTCGTTGCGCGCCGACTGAAGCGCGTCGATACGCGCCAGCGTCTCGGCAGGCTCGAACATCCCCGTCGCCATGACGGCAGCGATGCAATCGGGGGCATAGCCACGGTCGCGCGCGATGACCTCGAGACGCGTCGCGAAGAAAGTGCGAACCTGCTCGCGCACCTCATCGAAGTCGAATTCGACCACGTCACGATAATTGCCAAGAGCAACGTCAATGAGCTCAGTGAGTGAGACATCGAGGCCGTCAAGCAAGATGTTGATGATACCGATGGCAGCACGGCGCAAGGCGAAGGGGTCGGAAGAGCCCGTGGGGCCCGCACCAATCGCGAAGATGCCGCAGACGGTGTCAAGCTTGTCGGAGAATGCGGTGACGGTGCCTGCGAGATTGCGCGGTAGCTCGTCGCTAGCGAAACGTGGACGATAGTGATCGGTGACACCGA
>CABURF010000026.1 GCA_902493755.1 uncultured Coriobacteriia bacterium | reverse complement strand
TGTCGTAGAAGTCCTCCGGTGCGATTTGAAGCAGGTCAGGTTTGGCGTAGGCAAAATCGTAGTAGGCAACGCCCATATCTGCCAGAATGTCGGCGACGACCTGCTGTGAATCCACATAGAACTGCCCGTAGCCGTGGATATTGAAAACGGGGATGGGAACATTGACGACGATAAGCTCAATGCCATGATCGGCGCAGTAGGAACAGATCTCGCGCACGCCCGCAATGGCGGCCTCGTCGAAGGAAAGCGTCTCGATCTTCTCGAGTTCGCCGAAGAGAGCGACATCCTTGCTGTTGTAATCAAGCTGGGCGTACTTGTTGCCATAGCCCTTGCCAAAGTAGATCCAACCCGGCTCCATCGCCTCGACTGCCGCTGCAACACTCGAGCCGTCGAGCTTCGTCTCGATGTTGCGCTTGATTCCCGAAACGCCGTCCTTCCAGGCCGGATGATTGGATATCCAGGGAAAGAGAATGTTGATTGACCCCGGTGCGCTCGCGGCTCCCTTCTCCGCGATAAGCCACGCAGTCGAGGAAAGATACTGCGAGAGCCCGACGACACGTCCGCGTTGCGTAAGGTAGGCCGAGCCCAGATTCGGTGTCTCGTTGAGCTGCAGTGTCGTGAAGTCGAGCGTCATCACGACACGCTTGATGCCAAAACGTTCGTACGCACTCTGAATACCAAGGTAGGTCTCGTCGAGCTTTTGAAGCGGCGAGGCCATGTTGGCAGATGACGATCCGTATTCCTCATCGATGAGATTGGGGTTGAAGGAAGAAGCGGCAACAGAAGTGCCGATGTAGATCGTGTCAAGATCTTCGGTCTGTGCAAAATTTGTCCAGACCATATTGCTCTTCGTTCCCTTGAGTTCGAGCGCAAAGTTGGCAACGCCGAGCAAACCGATCATGAGAGCGGCAACGAGAAGTGCGGAAATAATCTTTTTGAGTCTAGAAGTTTGCATACATGAAACCTCCAGACGACTGCACGAGCGTGAAGGAGAAGAGAATGAGTGCGACAAAGACGGCGTAGATGAGGAATCGCACGATGAGTGGTGCCGCCAAGATTCGTTCCTTCACGTCAACGCCGCGCTCGGACATAACACTGATGGCAAACAGAATGAGACACGACACGCCGGCAAGCAGAATGCAGAGCGTAAAGTTTGCCGTTGGGTGTAACTGGAGATAGGGCACGAAGTTTGCGGGTTGGAAGTTGAAGATCGTGTTGTAAAACGCGATGGGCAGATCATCCGCATGCATGAGGCGATCGAAGTAATAGCCGATGCACACGAGAATGAAGGTGCGCACGATTCTGAACACGTGATACGGCGCTGAGGCGACGTTGACCTTGAACTTCTCGATAAGCCAGGTGAACAGCGGCCGCGCTAAATCGGCAGAGGCAATGAGCAAACCATTGTAGAGACCCCAGAAGATGTAGTGCATCTCGGCACCATGCCAGAGACCCACGAGGAAGAACACGACGATGTTGGCAAGGCAGCCGGCAATGGTGCGACCCACGTGCTTGCTGATATGTGTCGTTGCCCACGCGGTGAGTGCCTTCATGGACGGACGCAGGGCCATCGGATAAAAGACATAGTCGCGCATCCAGGCACCGAGCGTGATATGCCAGCGATGCCAAAAATCGGCGATTGAAATCGAGAAATAGGGCTGGCGGAAGTTCTCGGCCATTTTGATGCCGAAGAGCTGCGAAACGCCGCGCACCATATCGATGCCGCCCGAGAAATCCGCATATTGGTAGATCGCATACAAGAAGATGCCATAGACGATGATGCTTCCCGGCGTGGACGCGTCGATTGAGTCCAGCGCGCTCGACACGCTTCCAACGAGCACGTCGGCAATCGCATACTTCTTGAAAATGCCGTATCCAATGAGCAAAAGCGCCCTGCGCACGTTGTAAATGTCAAGGCGATGAGGTTCGTAGAGTTGTGATGCCAGTGCATCGAAGCGATTAATGGGGCCTTGAATGAGCTGGGGGAAGTACGAGACGAAGAGCAGAAATCGCGCGAAGTTACGCTCGGGAGGATACTTCCCGAAATAACAGTCGATGATGTAGCCAATGGATTGGAACGTGTAGAAGGAAATACCAAGCGGCAAGAGCAGATGAGATGCAAGAAAGCCGTCGGCAGCACCGAACATGTCAAGAATGACGTTCCAGTACTTGATGTAGCTCAGAATACCGAAGTTGAGCAGCATCACGAGAAACAGAAACACCCACTTGCGATGCCTGATGCCCTGCTTGATCGCCTTTTTTGCCGCACGATCGGGCGCATCTTTCTTGAGCTCTTTCTCGAGCTGGTCAAGCTTGTCAAAACGCAAACCCACAAGCCAGACCGAAGTCGCAGTCACGCCGATGAATACAAGGTTTTCCCAACCGGAAAAGAGGTAGAAGCCGAGACTGCCCACGAGCAGAACAACCCATTGCAAACCACGATGACGCGTTCGTCCGACCATGAAGTAGACGACGATCATGAGCAACAGGAAGCTCACGAATTGTAACGAGTAGAGCTGGGTCAACGCGTCTCCATACGCATGCGGTCAAGAATCCATGCAGGCAAGCTGCTTCGCTTCGATGGTCGCTTCCCGACAGCCCGCTTCGCGGTCTTTACGGCTCGCTCCCTTAGACCTCAGCTCATCAGCTCGCCTGCATAATGCTCATTCCGCAAATGACGAATACAAAACCGCACCATTGTAACGCAACGTTTTTTGTGCGATGTGGATTATTCGCGGCCCAAACCCCGTTCGTGACGTTCACGCGCCTCGGCATCGTAGCGCTGAATGTAGCGAACGTCGATGAGCTCGGCAACGATGGAGATAGCGAGTTCGGCCGGTGTCTTGGCACCAAACTTGAGCCCGATGGGACGCTTAACATGCTCCCATTGCTCATCCGTGAGACCGGCAGCCTTCACGATCTCGTAAACGGTGCTGTTTTTGCCGGCACACCCCATCATGCCCACGTAATGCACGTCACAACGCTCGGCCCATATGCAGCACTCAGGGTCATACATGTGACCTCGTGTTAGGACGCAAACGTAGTCGGCAGGACCCGCAGCATACTCATCGAGTGCCGAAAAGTCCTCTGTGGGCAGCAGGATGCGCTCGACATCGGGAAAACGCCGTTCGTTGAGATATGCCGCGTCGTTATCGACAACGATGACATCGAAGCCAACATGCGAGGCGAGTTTCGCGAGCTCGACGGCAACGTCCGAAGCACCGAGCAACCAGACGCGCACGGGATCGAAGAGCGCGACGCTCGCCCAAGTGAGGCCCTCGAATTGCTCGTTATGCATGGAGGGACCACGCGTAACATCCTTCATCTGGAAGACGTCACGGTCAGAAACAGGGCGTGAGCAGACAATTTCCTTGGCGTCGTTGCAGAAGAAGAGCAGCGGACTACCGTCGAAAGAACCGGTATCACCGTACTTTTTGGTAACGGCATTATCAACATTGCTCACGGCAAGGGCAGCATCGTAGACGACCTTGAAGCCAAGCCAGGCAAGCTCCCCATCATCAATGGCACGCACGGCGCGCTCGAGCGTGGGGATATCGGCTGTCGTCAACGACGCCATGATGGTGTCGAGGGATGCAGGCGACATATGCGCATTGCCACACGTGGCATCTTCGCCGAATGCAGGAACATTCTCCGTGGTGAAGACTGGTGCCTTTCCAAGCTTCAATGCCTCGATCGCCGCAAGAAGCGTTTTCTTGTTCATACTACCTCCCTGAATAAAATCGCAATGAATATATTATACTTTTAGAGAGATAGTATCGAGCCTTAGAAGGTATAGCCCGTCCCGTGAATCACGGGACCATCATAGGGATAGAAGCAGCCATCCTCGTAGCTAAACTTCTCCTTGGTCTCGGGAAGCCACCAGATTTTCATGGTATCGGGGGTGTAACCAAAGGGCTCGCAGAAGATGGACTCGCCATCATGCTCGCCACCGCAGACGATGCCCGTGCGCTTCACGTGGCTTTCCCTCTCCTTCGCCCTGCTCGAGACCTAGTGATGGCAGGTGTTGTCAGCCGTCATCTTCTCGACCTTGCCCTGCGCGATGAGCTCTGCCACATCGCCCACCTTGGGCGTCTCGTTCTCGAAATAAACGTCGATTCCCGCCTCGGTGAAACCCATGAACGGGCGCATGCCCATGCCAGCGGCGACAATCGCATCGGCCCCTGCGTCGGAAAGCAGCATGACCGGACGCATGCACCCGCCTTCCTCATGAGGCGGATTATCGATGTTATCGACCGAGGCGATCTGACCATTATCGATGGTGACGAGGGTAAAGCAATCGCATTTGCCAAAGTGGCCGCTGCGCTCGGAATCAAGACCGGCCTGGCCCATGGTAGGAACTGCAAGCTTGATCGTGCTCATATTATCTGCTCCTGATCGACGTACGTATCGTTCACTAACAAGTATAGGTTGAGATGCGGCGCGTAAATCAACAGTTCAGTTGCATATGTATATGCGGAGCATTACTGGCCCTCACTCGCATTGCCCGCAACGCCGTACTCGAGCAGCTCATCGACCGTCACAAAACGGTAACCTTGCTCCTTAAGCTGCGGCAACGCGATGCGCAGGGCCTCGACAGTCTGGCTGCGGTCGCCTCCTCCATCGTGCATGAGCACAATCTGCCCTGGTTGTACCGAGAGTATTCGTTGCACGATCGTATCGACACCGGGGCGGCTCCAATCGAGCGTATCGACATCCCAGCCAAACTCTGCCGTGACATGCGAGGAAAGCGTCTCGACCATCGGCCCGTAATAATTGCCACCTGGCGCGCGCATCACGTGGCTCACCTGGTATCCAAGCACGTCTTCGATGGCCTTAAAGCCCTTGGTTACCTCTGCGATTTGCTCGTCCGTTGACATGAGCGTCATGTTAACGCCTTGACCTGACCCATCCGCGTGATCATAGGAATGAGTCGCAATCTGATTGCCTGCATCGGCGATTTGCCTGAGTACCGTTGCATTGTCCTTGCATTGATTGCCGATGACGAAAAAGGTGGCATGGGCATCGTTATCGTTAAGGATGTCGAGTATCTCACGTGAGCTTTCAGGCCACGGGCCGTCATCAAAAGTCAGTGCAACGACCTTTTCGCCATTGGTATCGGGCGAATACGCTGTGAAGCCCGAGTTGACAGGTTGCTCGACAACGCTCGTAACCGTCTTGCCCGAGACCTTGCCTGTACGCACTGCTTGGACGCCATCGACGCCGGTCGAATACAAATGCACGGAACCACGATAGTACGAATCCGGCGTTGCCGTCATCGTGGATGCTCCATAGGGCAAGCGTGTCGTCGTCTCTTCGTACTCCTCGGTCACGTCGTCACCATTCTCTATGATAATGACGTCGTTCTTCGAGACGCGTGCCTGCGGGTCGCTTGTCGCCTCGCCGTTGATCGTAGCCGAGAGGAGGTTCCCCTCCCCTGCCTTGGCGATGCTGCCATCGACGGCGAGAAGATCACCTGCGACAGGTGCGGCATGCCCATCATCGACGATCTTCTGCAGCGTCGCATTTGCCGAGACGCTCACGGTCTTGCCGTTCACGCTCACATCGTACACGGGCGGGAAGAAGACGAGCCAGGCAGCGACGGCGATGGCGATAAGCACGAGCGCAATGATCACGATGAAACGCTTGCTGCCATGCTTTTGGAAGGCAGCGGCATTGCCAGTCGAAAGCGAATACGACGCTGCTCCGCTCGCATAGGTATTGCGTCGATGCGATTGCACCTGCATGTAGGGTGCATCTTGGTGAACGGGACGGCGCGATGACGCAGTCCGTTGCCGTGACCGTTGGGAGCTGGCAGGATACGGGCTCTCCTGGCGAGTCACACGCGGACGGGATGCACGCCGTTGAGTCGCCTCGGGCACATCATCATACGAACGAGCCCTGTAGCGGTCGCGCGAGTAGTGATTTGCATTATCTGACGAAGACCCTCTCGTCCTGTCGTTTTGCACGTCTAACCTCCGATAGTGCTGCTCTAGGACTTTTGCCAACCATTTTCCAAACACAGGACGATGACCTCGTCATCGGTCACGCAATTGGAGTAGACACCCCTACTGATACGGCTCGCCTGCGTCGTGTACAGAACATTCGACGAGAAGAACGCTTGTGGCGTCTCGGTCGTGGCGACATCGCCAGCGAAGAGCAGGGAAACGCCAGTGGCGTACTCGGCACAAAATCTGAGATCTTGGGAAGCGACAAGAATGG
This sequence comes from uncultured Coriobacteriia bacterium, assembly GCA_902493755.1. Classification (GTDB taxonomy): domain Bacteria; phylum Actinomycetota; class Coriobacteriia; order Coriobacteriales; family QAMH01; genus QAMH01. The sequence goes on along the minus strand of CABURF010000026.1, from coordinate 3,300 downwards.
CAACGCCACGTTTGGCAAGCTCGTGCAGGAGCTTGCCAACCTTGCGTTGGGCAAAGGGGTCAATGCCCTCTGTGGGCTCATCCAACAGGAGTATGGGAGTTTCCTGCATCATGACTTTGGCGATGGCAGCAAGTTGGCGCTCCCCGAGCGAAAGACTGCGAGGATTGGCATCCAAATAGGAGAAAATCCCAATGGTCTTCGCAAAGTCTCCCACATATCGCTCGATTTCATCCTGCGAGAAATGCCTGTCCGCCACCATGCTCTCGAGCTCGGCTCGCACGGTCTCCTTCGTGAAAAAGCCATCGAGGTTCTGGGGCAGGAATGCAACCTCGTAAGTGGACTGGTTCGCCTTTGCCCACCTACCCCTTCTGCTGTCATGTATCATCACCGCGCCTCGATCGCAGGAAACGAGACCGGCGACCATTCTGAGCATGGTCGACTTACCTGACCCATTCGTTCCGACGATGGCATGGACGCTACCCTTGGTTACGGATAAAGAGACGTCCTTGAGAACCTCGCGCTCCCTGCCATAGTCAAGAGAAACGTCCTCGAACTTGATGACGGGCTGCTCGGAAAAGCTTCCCACGCGTTTATCGGGCAGATGCCGTGCGGCAGCTCCCTTTTCCCCAAGCTCAGCCTTCATCCAATTATGTGCCGCTCCCACCGTAAGAGGAAGCACATCTGGCAAGGCGTGAGGATGCACGCCGTGGTAGATGCGTATGGACGAGGGGAGCGCATAGGCAAACTGGTCATTACCCCGATAGAGGGAACATGCAATATCACTTGGCGTACCCTCGTGGGCAATCTTGCCAGCGTCCAGAATCACGATCTTGTCGGCAACCGCATATACCTCACCGAAGATGCCCGTGCTCATGATGACCGTGACTTTGAGTTCTTCATAGAGGTCATAGAGTATGGAGAGAAAGTTTGCCACAGAAGTCGGGTCGAGCTGAGAAATCGGGTCATCGAGGATGAGGACGCGCGGAGTCACTACCAAGGCTGACGCAAGGCTGACAAGCCTCCTCTGGCCATCGGAAAGCTCCTCGACATTCCGATCGAGCCAGCTTTCGATGCCGAAGTATGCCGTGGCCTCGGCAATACGTGAACGCATGGTCGAATGCTCGCAGTTAATACGAACGAGGCCACGCGCAAGCTCGTCAATGACCTTTCCGGAGACGCCTCGCAAATTGGAATGCTGAGGGACAAAGGCGATATTGCTCATCTGGGAAAACACGGTCATGTCCTCAAGCGGGACCCCATCGATCAAGATCGAACCCGAACGCTGTCCCACGGGAGCTGTCGCACTCGTGAGATGCGACAGTAGCGTGCTCTTTCCCGACCCGCTCTTTCCCCCCAGCATGAGGAAGGAGCCGGATTCTAAATCAAGAGACACGTCATCGAGAGCCGGTTTAGAAGATTGAGGATAGGTGAAAGTCAAATGATTGATCTGAATATGCGACATGTCCACCCCCGCAACGCTCACGGTCTTGCTGGCTGAAAATGCTTGGCGACATTTCAGCCCAAAAAATTATACGCATAATGGCTTTTTGCGACAGCATCTTTTACCTTAACTTCCCCGTTCGGTAGGTGAGATGCGTGGACGTACCACGTTGATAAATTCGCCGAGTCTGAGCTTACGCGTACCGGTTTGTAACTCGTCATCTAATCTCCGTGTGCTCAATACGCTATGCTATTGCTTTATGTGAATTGCACATAGCCAAGATGACCCAAGGAGAGAGGAAGACATGGAGAGAACATTCAAGTCGATGGATGGCAACACTGCCGCCGCCTACGTGTCCTATGCGTTTACGGAAGTCGCAGCCATCTACCCCATCACCCCGTCAAGCCCCATGGCAGACCTCGTCGATCAGTGGTCTGCACATGGCACTAAGAATATCTTCGGAACAGAGGTAAAGGTCATCGAGATGGAGTCCGAGGGAGGCGCTGCAGGTGCGGTGCATGGCTCGCTCGGCACGGGTGCTCTCACCACCACCTATACGGCATCCCAGGGTTTGCTCCTCATGATTCCCAACATGTACAAGATTGCCGGCGAACAGCTGCCGGGCGTCTTCCACGTAAGCGCGCGTGCGCTCTCGACCCATGCGCTCAACATCTTCGGTGACCACTCCGATGTCATGAGTTGTCGTCAGACGGGCTTCGCCATGCTCGCCGAGAGCAACGTCCAGGAAATCATGGACCTCGCTCCGGTAGCGCATCTTGCTGCCATCAAGGGCCATATGCCTTTCCTCAACTTCTTCGACGGCTTCCGCACCTCCCATGAGGTTCAGAAGGTCGCCCAGTGGGATTACGCCGATCTCGCAGATATGGTCGATATGGACGCAGTCAAGGCTTTCCGCGACCACTGCCTCAACCCCGAGCATCCTCACACGCGTGGCTCGCATGAGAACGACGACATCTTCTTCCAGCATCGCGAGTCCTGCAACGCCGCCTACGACGAGCTTCCTGCCATCGTCGAGGAGTACATGAACAAGATCAACGAGAAGCTCGGCACCGATTACGGCTTGTTCAACTACTATGGCGCACCCGATGCAGACCGTGTCATCATCTCCATGGGCTCCTTCTGCGACGTCATCGAGGAGGTCGTCGACTACCTCAATGCGCATGGCGAGAAGGTTGGTCTCATCAAGGTTCGACTCTATCGTCCCTTCTCCATTGATCACTTCGTCAACGTTCTTCCCAGCACGGTCAAAAAGATTGCCGTCATGGATCGCACTAAGGAGCCAGGCTCCATCGGCGAGCCCCTATACCAGGATGTTGTCTCCGCGCTCTTCGAAGCGGGCCGTACCGGCATCACCGTCGTTGGCGGTCGCTATGGTCTCGGCAGCAAGGACACGCCACCTTCGAGCGCCTTTGCCATCTACAAGGAGCTCGAAAAGGACGATCCTGCCCGCGAGTTCACCGTCGGCATCAACGATGATGTCACCCACCTTTCCCTGCCCGAGAATCCGGATAGCCCCAATACGGCGGCACCGGGCACCATCGAGTGCAAGTTCTGGGGTCTGGGTGGCGACGGCACGGTTGGTGCGAACAAGAACTCCATCAAGATCATCGGCGATCACACCAACAAGTACATCCAGGCATACTTCCAGTACGACTCCAAGAAGACGGGTGGCGTGACCATCAGCCATCTGCGCTTTGGCGACTCCCCCATCCGCTCGCCGTACTACATCACGAAGGCCGACTTCGTCGCCTGTCACGTGCCTGCCTACATCACCAAGGGCTTCCCCATCGTCTCAGGCGTCAAGCCGGGCGGCACGCTGCTCATCAACTCTCAATGGG
>CABURF010000025.1 GCA_902493755.1 uncultured Coriobacteriia bacterium | reverse complement strand
AGCGCTCGAAGCCGTGGGGGATGGCAATGCGACTATCACCATCACCGGATCGGGCGGTTTGTTGCTGGCCAATTGGCTCGGTGTGCCCTTCGTGCAGGAGGTCATCGCCAACAAGACGGCCATCGAGCGCATCATTCCCGCTACCGACGTTGCCATCGAGCTCGGTGGCGAGGACGCGAAGATCATCTACTTCGATGGCGGCATCGAGCAGCGCATGAACGGTACCTGCGCCGGTGGCACGGGCGCGTTCATCGACCAGATGGCTGCCTTGCTTAATACCGACGCTTCCGGCCTGGATGAGATGGCCAGGGAGCATAACATCATCTACCCCATTGCGTCGCGCTGTGGCGTCTTTGCCAAGACCGACGTGCAGCCCTTGCTCAACGAGGGTGCCAAGCGTGAGGACATTGCCGCGTCGATTTTCCAGGCCGTCGTCATGCAGACCATCTCCGGTTTGGCCTGTGGTCGTCCCATTCGTGGTAACGTTGCCTTTCTGGGTGGCCCGCTGCATTACCTGCCGCAGCTTCGTCAGCGCTTTATAGAGACACTCGAACTTACCGACGAGACGACCATCATCCCCGAGGAATCGCACCTCTTTGTTGCGCGCGGTGCAGCGTTTGCTTCCGAGGCTAATGACGATATCGTGAGTTTGGCCGAGCTCAAGGAGCGTATGAGGAACCTAGGCAGCATCCAGGGCAGCGAGGTCCAACGCCTCGAGCCGCTCTTCGCAAACGAGAAGGACTACGAGGCATTCAAGAAGCGTCATGCCAAGGCGACTGTTCCTAAAGCGAGTCTCGCTGACTATCGTGGCGTGGCGTATCTCGGTATCGATGCCGGCTCCACGACACTCAAGTCGGTACTCGTGGGCGAGAAGGGCGAGATTCTCTACAGCTACTACGTCAACAACAAGGGTGATGTGCTTGGTGCAGCTCGCGCCATGTTGGGTGACCTCTTCGACCAGATTCCACGTGATGCGGAGGGCAATCCGCTCGTGACCATCGGGCACGCAACCACGACGGGCTACGGCGAGGCGCTGCTGCTCGAGGCCATCCAGGCCGATTCCGGCGAAATCGAAACGGTCGCGCATCTGCGTGGCGCGCGCGAGCTTTGCCCGGACGTCGACTTCATCCTCGACATCGGCGGTCAGGACATGAAGTGCATGCACGTCAAGGAGGGCGTCATCGAGCACATCATGCTCAACGAGGCCTGTTCGGCAGGCTGCGGCTCCTTCATCGAGGCCTTTGCGACCTCGCTCAGCATGCCCATCGAGGAGTTTGCCGCCGAGGCACTCAAGGCCGAGGCCCCTGTTGACTTGGGCAGCCGCTGCACGGTCTTCATGAACTCGCGCGTCAAGCAGGCGCAGAAGGAGGGTGCGACGCCGGCTGACATCTCGGCGGGCCTGTCATACTCCGTCATCAAGAACGCGTTGTTCAAGGTTATCAAGCTGCGTGATGCTTCCGAGCTGGGCGAGCACGCGGTGGTCCAGGGTGGTACCTTCCTCAACGATGCCGTGCTCCGCGCTTTCGAGAACTTGAGCGAGCACGATGCGATTCGCCCCGACATTGCCGGCAATATGGGGGCCTGGGGTGCCGCGCTATTGGCACGCGATCGTGCGACGGGCGCGAAGTCTACGTTGCTACGCCCTGCGCAGATTGATGAGCTTGAGATAAAGCACACTGCGGTGCGGTGCGGACGCTGCGAAAACAACTGTCTGCTCACCATCAACGATTTCGGCATCGACGAGGAGACGGGCAAACATCGCCGCTTCATCACGGGCAACCGTTGCGAGCGCGGCGCCGGCATCAAGAAGCCGGCCAAGGAGGTGCCCAACCTCTTCGCGTACAAGGACAAGTTGCTCTTCGACCGCGAACCGCTTGTCGAGGAGGCCGCCAAGTATGGCACGGTGGGCATCCCGCGTGCACTCAACATGTACGAGAACTACCCATTCTGGCACAGCTTCTTCACGCATCTGGGCTATCGTGTGGTGCTCTCGGATCCGTCCACGAAGAAGACCTACGAGGCGGGCATCGAGTCCATGCCTTCCGAGAACGCCTGCTATCCGGCCAAGCTCTCGCACGGTCATATCATGGACTTGCTCGATAAGGACGTGGACTTCATCTGGATGCCCTGCATTCGTTGGGAGCGTCAGGAGGACGAGGGTGCGAACAACCACTATAACTGCCCCATCGTCATGAGCTATTCCGAGGCGCTCAAACTCAATATCGACGAGCTCGAGGATAGCCGCACGCAATTTCTCAATCCATTCATTCCCTATGACGACAAGAAGGCTCTCAAGAAGCGCCTCTTCGAGCATTTGGTGAAGAACCGCAAGGAAGATCTCAAAGCGCAAGGTGTTCGATTGCTGGCCATGCAGTGGCCCACGCGCGTCGAGATTTCCGATGCCATCGACCTTGCCTGGCAGGCAGACCTCGACTTCAAGTCGACCATGCGCGCAAAGGGCGAGGAGACGCTACGCTGGATCGAGGAGAACAACGGCCACGGCATCGTGCTGGCGGGCCGTCCCTACCACATCGATCCGGAAATCAATCATTCGCTACCTGAGCTTATCTGCGGCTATGGCATGGCGGTGCTCACCGAGGATTCCGTAGCGCATCTGGGCGAGCTGCAGCGCAACTTGCGCGTGTACGACCAGTGGATGTATCACACGCGCCTCTACAACGCTGCGAAGGTCGTCACGCAGCGAAGTGACCTTGACCTCGTGCAGATGAACTCGTTTGGCTGTGGCCTCGATGCGCTCACCACTGACGAAGTGCAAGAGATCATCGAGGGAAGCGGCAAGGTCTACACCGTCATCAAGATCGACGAGGTCTCGAACCTGGGTGCGGCACGCATCCGCATTCGCTCGCTCATGGCCGCGCTGCGCCAGCAGGAGGAGCTGAGCGAGATGCCCACGCAACCGGGCAAGAGCTCGGCGGCTGTCGATATCGCGGCAAGTTCCGTCGAGACGTTGCGTACCGACAAGGGCGATGCGACGTCGGTCGATGACGAGCCCGAACTGCCGAGCGAATGTGGCATCGATTTCGACTTTGCACCTAATCGTGCTGCGGCATCGACCGAGTTTCCGCGTGCCGAGTACACGAAGGAGATGCAGGATGCGGGCTACAAGATTCTCGCTCCGCAGATGTCGCCGATTCACTTCGAGCTGCTCGTCCCCATCTTCCATCACTACGGCTACAACATGGAGCTGCTGCCGAGTGTCGATCCGTCGGCAGTCGATGCAGGCCTCAAGTACGTGAACAACGACATCTGCTATCCGTCCATCCTCGTGACCGGCCAAATCATGGAAGCAGCGACGAGTGGCAAGTACGACATGGACAAGACGGCCTTCATCATCACCCAGACCGGCGGCGGTTGTCGTGCCACCAACTACATCTCGCTCATCCGCAAGGGCCTGCACGAGGCGGGGCTCGATCATGTGCCGGTCATCTCGCTGTCCTTCAACGATACGGGCGAGCGCAACTCTGGCTTCGAGGTCACTCCCACGATGCTCAAGACGGCCGTTCCCGCGCTTATCCTGGGCGATTTGCTCATGATGTGCCTGTATCGCGTGCGTCCCTACGAGGAAGTTCCGGGTAGCACCGATAAACTCTTCCGCAAGTGGATGGATTACCTCAAGGAGAACGTGTGCGACTTCAAGTGGAAGGATGTCAAGCGCGTCATCAAGGAAATCGTGCACGACTTCGACACGCTGCCCTGCGTCAACTTCGGCAGTAAGCCGCGCGTGGGCGTCGTGGGCGAGATTCTCGTGAAGTTCCATCCCACGGCAAACAACCAGATCGTGCAAATCATCGAGGACGAGGGCTGCGAGGCAAACGTGCCCGGTCTCGTTGACTTCTTCCTCTTCGGCATGCTCAATCCGGCATTCAGGCATCAGGAGCTCACGCCCAATCTCAAGAAGTACGTGGGCGCCAAAGGCGTCGTCGCGTTCTTCGAGAAGCTACGTGATCCGGTGCGCAAGGCCCTGGCCGCCTCCGAGCGCTTCGAGCCCATCATGCATATCGAGGACATCGCACAGGGCGCAAGCGACATCATCGACCTGGGCAACACCATGGGCGAAGGATGGCTGCTCACGGGCGAGATGGTCGAGCTCGTGAAGGAGGGCACGCCCAACATCGTGTGCTGCCAACCCTTCGCGTGCCTGCCCAACCACGTCGTGGGCAAGGCGGTCATCAAGGAGATGCGCCGTCAGTATCCGCAGAGCAACATCGTGGCCGTGGATTACGATCCGGGTGCGAGCGAGGTCAACCAGCTCAACCGCATCAAGCTCATGATTGCCGTTGCTTTCAACAACCAGAAGGAGCGGGCCGAGGAGCAAGCTGCTCAGGTCATGGAGCGTGTCGAGGAAGACGCTGCGAGGGCCTAAGGTGGGCGTGAAGTCCGCAGACACGCCGCGCTTTGACATCGTCCAGTTTGCGAATGACAACTGCGTCGCACTCTGCACGATGATCGTCATCATCGCGTTGTCGTTTACCGGCGCAGGCAATGCCCTGATGGTATGCGTCATGGGTTTCATGCTCTGCGTCGCATTGCTGACGCGTCGGAGCATGAAGCTCGACCTGTGGATCTTCATTCCCCTGCTTGTCTATATCCTGCTCTGTGGTTATGCGTCGCTTCGTGCATATGGTACGCTCACGCAGGGCTATGTCTGCGTGCAAGCGGTGTTCCTTGTGGTCTACCTTGCCGTGGCCAGTATGGACGAGGACGAGGCGCGTTTCCTGCGTCAGGCAATCGTAGCGTGGGTGGCGCTTGCGGCGGTTATCGGCATTGCCTTCTTCGTTTTCGATGCCTTCGGTGGCGTGGTCTCGCGTCTGGGCTGGCCTCTTGGTGGCGCCAATGCGCTGGGCATCTACATGGTCATCGGATGGTTCGCGCTTCTTGGTCTCAAGGGAAGCGATGTGGCGGAGCGTATCTTGCGCCATGTCGAGCCACTCATTCTCGTATCGCTTGCGCTTACGCTTTCGCTTGGCAGCTTCGGGGCTCTCGTCATCGCCATAATCGTGATGCTGCTGTACTCGAAGCGTGAACGCACATGGGACGCCGTGCTTGCTGATGCCGCTGTCCTCATCGTGAAGCTCGTGATCGGCGTCGGCACGGGCATCTGCCTATACCTGGCGCCATCCTGGGGCGACTTGCCGCTCTTTAACATCGTCACGCTTGCGTATCTCATCGCGCTCGTGATGTTTTGGGCACAGCTCGAGGCTTTTCTGCGCTCTCACATGCGCCTTACGGCACCGCTCGCCATTCTGGGCCCGGTCGTGGCCATCGTGGCCATGCTCATTCGTGGCAGTGCACCGGCAACCTTTTTCGAGCGTCTCGATATGATCCAGAACGGCATCGGATATCTGAGCGTCAATCCGCTTTTTGGCGTTGGTGCATACCAGTGGCGTGTCTTGAACATGATGGATGGCGACCTCTACTTCAACACCTGGCACATTCACAACAGCCTGCTCCACATAGCCGTCGAGCTGGGCGTCATTGCCGCCCTCATGCTGCTCGTCGTCGCCGTGCGCTTCTTCGTCAAACGTCGCGACCCCGAGCAGCGCGGTGCGTTTGTCGCCTTCATCGTCCATAACATGCTCGACACGAGTCTCTTCTTCCCGGCGATCGGCTCGCTCTTGATGGTGACGGCGGGCTCGCCACGCACGACGGGGGCGCTGCTGTATGGCGCGTCGGTCAAAGTGCTTGCTGGCGCATTTGCGCTCGTACTCGGAGTGCTTGCGGCGTGCATCGCATGGGGGATCTAGAAAGAGGCGGTGAAGATTTTGGGGATGCAGGGTAATGATACGATCGCAAAAGATGCGACGAAGGGCTCGCGTGTCATCCCCGTTTGTCTGCTCGTGGGCTTTGTCGCACTTGTCGTCGCCGTCGCCGTGCTCTGCCTCGTGGAGTATCGATCGCTGCCGGATAACGTGGGCCAGGAGCTTACGTCTGAAGAGGAAGCGGCCATCATCGCCGAGAATAGCCCACTCACCAATTATGTTGCGTTGAGCCCCAATGCGGATTTCCCGCGCGAGGGTGAGATCACGAAGATTACCGTTCACCACATGGCAGGCAACCTTTCACTCGAAGAGCTGGGGAGCCGCTTTGCCAATCGTGACCGCCGGGCGTCCTCTAATTACGCCATCGATAGCGAGGGCAATGTTGCCCTCTACGTCGAGGAAGGCAACCGTGCCTGGACTTCGAGCAACCGCGAAAACGATGAGCGCGCCATCACCATCGAAGTGGCAAATGACGAGGAAGGCGGCAACTGGCACGTGAGTGATGCGGCCTTCGAGAAGCTCGTCGACCTTTGCGTTGACATCTGCAAACGCAACGGCATCACGACCTTTACTTACACGGGTGATGAGACTGGGACATTAACGACACACGGCATGTTTAACGAAGACACCATTTGCCCAGGTCCATACCTTAATAGCCGACTTTCAGAATTTGCCAATAGAGTTAACTCTCGCCTATAATTACGCTCTTGGAGAACAGTCGTTTTTTCGCATCATGCGGAAAGACGATGTTGCATAAGAGAGAGTTTGGGTGAAGCGCTGCCCAAAACGGCACGTCTTCACTCGCCCCCATTACTGAGCGAGAGGGTGGTGGCGTATGGATAACGTGAGCAGTGGCACTGCGGTGCCCACCAAGAAGAGGGCTCTTCCCCTAGTCATAGTGCTTATCACGGCCGTTTTGGCGGGTCTGGTCATGCTCTATGCTGCGGTGGCGAATGGCTATGAGGGCGGCAGCTATAGTCCCATGTTGAAGCCGGTCTCTGTCGAGAAACAGCTCGAGCCAGGAACGGAATCCTCTGGTGACACGCTGTTCGATTTCGAGCTCATAGTTTCACCCCAGTACATCGATGACAAGCTCAACCAGATTGACAAGGGTGACTCCAGAGTTGAATCCGTTACGGGCATTGTCTATGACGTGACCGATAAGGCGCAGCCCAGGCCCGTGGATGCCGTCGTCGATGAGGCGACGGGAACTGCCCAGATCAACGGAATGAAAGCCGCGAAAGACTCTGACGGCAATCTCATTCCCGGTGGGGTAACCCTTGGCATCTCAGACCATAAGATTAATTTCTCGCTCAAGGCTGGCCAGCGCATCCTCTTTGAGAACATGCCATTTGCCTATGATGATACGGATTGCGGCTTCATCGTAAACGAGCTTATCGGTTTCGATAGCAAGGCTGCCAAGGCCGGCTATGACTATTCGAAGGCTGATGTGCCCACTGAGGGGGTCACGTACACCCCTCCCGAGGATGTTGCTGAAGATTACGGAAGCAAGCTCAAGGATACAGGCACCACTGCTAAAGCCGTTTATGGCGAGTACAAGGAATACCTTTACGATGAGCAGGGGAGTTGCATCTATGCCTATTACGATGCGAATGGCAATGTAGTCGCCAACCCCAATTGCGATAAGGATAGCTACAGGTATGTAGATGCATTCTTTGATGCGAGTGGCAACAGAATTGCTGACCCAAACTGTAGCTCGGATGATTATTACAGCAGTATATATTTCAACAAAAATACCGATCCAGCGACTGCAGGATGGTACTTCAATATCTACCAAAATGACTGGACTTACTACGATTTTGATGGAAATGTGGTCGAAAACCCAGATACCAGCTTTGGAGAGATTAATAAAGGCGGCGGCTATGTCGTGGATGGCAAGCTAATTGCGCTTCGCGGAGAGGTGAAGGTTTATCACGACAAAGACGGTAACGAAATTATCCCCAACTGGTCTGAGTATGGCCAAGCATACGCAACTCACGCCACCGAGGTCATCTTTTTCAACAAGAAGGTGCTCGATCCGAGGCCGCTGAAGATTGCAAAGAGCGTCGAGAAGTCTGCGGACGATGCAAAGGATGACCCCACGGCCGTCTTCAATTTCGAGCTCATCGCTTCACCTGGATTCGGGGATCAAGCTCTGTATAAGGGTCGTAAGGTTTCCGGCAAGCTTGTCGATGCCGCTGGAAACGCGGTGACATCGGAGTACACCTTCGACGAGAACCATGCGATTACCTTCAGCCTCCACGCAGGCGAGAGCATCGAGTTCGCGGATATGCCCTTTGCCGCCGATGACGAGAAGGGTACGTACATCATCAAGGAGCTTTCCTACGACGTAAAGGAAGGCACGGAGGAGCAATCCGCTGCCTCGTACAAGTTTGGCAATGTCAGCTCTGACAAGGGTACGTGCATCGTCACCAAAGCCGGAGACCCGCACCATGACTCAAATGCCTTGGGTACGGCTGATGGCACGCTGGGCGCCAATGGCCTGACGACCGCGACCGTCACGAACAGGCAGGTGACCCCGCCTTCGCAGGAGGCGCCGGTCGATGGCAGTGCGAAAGTTACCATCTCCAAGATACTCGATGGTGCTGATGATCCTGACGCCACGTTCGACTTCGAGATGATCATTTCGCCTGAGTGGGCAACTCCAGAGTATTACATCGGAACGACTCCTAATCCCGTGTCCATTACCGGCACCGTTTACAACAAGAGTGACGGCAAGGAGATTGGCTCGAAAACGTATAACATTGTCCAGAACAAGGTGACGGGAATCGAGCTCAAGGCTGACCAGTACATCACCTTCACGGATGTTCCGTACAAGCACGTCGAGGGCGAGCCAGGTGCTGTCATCGTCAACGAGCTTCTGGATGGTGCTGTTGCCAAGACCTACAGTCTGCAAGGCTACGTGGTCGACGCGGGCAAGGATCTTGGCTTTGGCCAGGCAACTCAGGATACGATCGTGAATACCGATAACACGCCCGTCTCCAACCTGCTTGCACCCAGCGGTGCAACGGACAAGACGGCCACGGGCGTCTATGGCGAGCTTGCCTTAGACGAGTCTGGTAATGGCGAGTTCGGCGTGACGTTCACCAACGCACCCGCGGGTAGCAAGCTCACCGTGACCAAGAATCTCGAGGGCTTCGACTTTGGCAAGTATGACGAGGCAAACGTTGCCTTCAACGTGTACAGGTTCGACACCGAGGCGGATTGCGTGGCGTTTGTGAGGACCGGTAACGCTCAGAACGCTACCTGGAGAGGCACGCTTGCGATGCACCTGACCGTCAACGGCGTGCAGAGCACCGAGCTCACCGGTCTGGACGAGGGCTACTACGCCATCGAGGAACTCTCGGCTACGAACATGAAGGTCGTGGATATCGCCCGCAAGCATGTGCATGTCACCGCTGGCGTTGGCGGAGAGTTCACCGTGAGCTTCGACAACACGTTCGATGATCAGAACACCTACGAGAACGCCATCGTCAATTCCTACAAGAAGGTAATTGACAAGGATGGAAAGATTACCTGGCAGCGCTACAAAGACGGCGAGCCGGTGACCGACTAACCCACGGGGACGAAAGGAGGTTCCTCATGAAAAGCAGTTACCTTACCAAGCGCATTGCAGTCGCCGGTCTGGCAATCTGCCTGTTTGCCCTGACGACGGTTGGCGTTTCCCTTGCGTATTACACGGACACGTCGAACGCTTCGGGTTCGGTACCCTTCGCGACTTCTCCTGGCACGGAGATTAAGGAGGAGTTCGATGGCATGAACAAGGACATCGCCATCAAGAACACGGGGGATGTTCCCGT
>CABURF010000024.1 GCA_902493755.1 uncultured Coriobacteriia bacterium | reverse complement strand
GTTCGCGGCGCTCGGTCTTGGTGAGGTTGCGGGCCTTTGCCTCCTGTGCCTTCTGAATCTTGCGGATCTTGCGCAGGTCGATGTAGAACGCAATGACGAGTGCGACGATCGCGAAGATGAAGCCAATGGTGGAAATCCAGCTTGCGGTCTCCTGGAAGTCCTCGCCCAGCACGCCGCTGCTGATGAGCATGTTGGGGAGCCAGGTGAGGATGATGACAACGAAGGCAGCGCCCATGGCAATCCACCAGACGCGACGCCAGAACTTGTACTCGGGCAAGTCGCGCATCATCGAGACCATGGCGCGCTCGCGACGGCGCTGTTGCTCGACTGGGTCATTCGCCTTTGTCTCGACCGGTTGGTTCTTCCTTGCCTTGGCTTCCTGCTTTGCGCGTTTGGCCTTGGCCTCCTTGGACGGGGCGTATACCGACGCACCGGCCTTGGACTTGAGCTTCGCGGAGCTTGCCGATTTCCTCGACTTGCCCTTGGGACCATCGCCCTGATTGCGTGCGTTTTGGAAATTACGCTGCGTCATTCGTCAATCGCCTTTCGAATGCCTGTAGTGTGTAAATGCCTATGATACAACGGGCGGCGCATGCGCGTGGAGCGCATGCTACAGATTCGCGGGAACGAAACGCTCGCCCGTGATGAGCTCGTAGGCCTGGATGTACTTGTTCGAGGTCGCCTCGATGATGTCGGCCGGCAATTGCGGCGGCTCGCCCGTGCGGTCCCAATTGGCATCGAGCCAATCACGCACGAACTGCTTGTCGAAGCTTGCCTGGCTCTTTCCCGGCTCATAGGCATCCTGCGGCCAGAAGCGCGAGGAATCCGGCGTGAGCACCTCATCGGCCAAGGTGAGCGTGCCATCGATCGTGCCGAATTCGAACTTGGTATCGGCGATGATGATGCCATGCTGGGCAGCGTAATCAGCTGCCTTCTTGTAGACGGCAAGCGATGCGTCGCGCAGGGCGCTCGCATCCTTCTCGCCAAGCATCTCGACCGTGTGCTCATAGCTCACGTTCTCGTCATGGTCGCCAATCTCGGCCTTGGTTGACGGCGTGTAGATGGGTTCGGGCAGCTTGCTTGCCTCGATGAGACCCTCGGGTAGCTCGATACCGCAAACGGTACCCTGCTTGCGGTACTCCTTGAGGCCGCTGCCAGCAAGGTAGCCACGCACGATGCACTCGACGGGGAACATCTCTGCCTTGCGCACGAGCATGAAACGGCCGTTCAGCCACTCGGCATATGGCTTGAATTTCTCGGGCAGGTCGGCCACGTCCGCGGAAATCAGATGGTTGGGAATGATGTCCGCGAGCAAGTCGAACCAGAAGAGCGAAAGGCGCGTGAGAACCTCGCCTTTGTAGGGAATCTCGTCTTTGAGGATGTAGTCGAACGCCGAGATGCGGTCGGTTGCGACGATGAGGAGCTTGTCGCCCAGGTCGTACAGATCGCGGACCTTGCCCTGCGAATCAGGACGCATTGCCATTTCACTCATGGGTATCATCTTCCTTGTTTCTCGTGTGTACTTCTTGTTGCCGGACTTCTTGTTGCCGTACTTCTTGCTGCCTTGTGGCGGGTAACGGCACACGCAGCCCAAAGAGCTTGAGTTCTTGCGTCGCGCTCAAGCCGGCACCTGCCTCGCGCGCCTTACGACGTGCTTTAACCTGGCGTTCCTCAATCTTGCGGAGCTTCTCCTGCTCCTTGCGCGCGGCACGCTCCTGACGCCTGCGCGAAGTGTTCCTGCGCGCCGACGGCATGGGTTTGGCATGGTCTTCGGGCGCCAGCGGAATGCGCATCACGAAGGTACTACCCTCGCCGAGCGTAGAGGAAACGGAGACGTCGCCGAAGTGCTGGTCGACGACTTCCTTGACAAGCGCGAGGCCAATACCCAAGCCGCCATCGACGCTCTGACGTGCGACGTCGGCACGCCAGAAGCGCGAGAAGACCTTCTTCATGTCCTCTTGGGAAATGCCAACGCCCGTATCACGCACGGAGATCTTGGCGTACCCGTTATCACGCGTAAGCTCGAGACTGACCATGCCATTCTCAGGCGTGTAGCGCACGGCATTGGAAAGCAGATTGGCGACGGCCTGTGAGATGAGGTCCTGGTCGCCGATAATCATGACGTTGGGATCGACATCGGTGAAGAACATGATGCCGGAGCTTTCGAGAAGCGCTTCATGCGTCGTCGAAAGGCCGTTCACCACGCTACTGAGATTGACGAGGTTGCGCTTGACCTCAGCCGTGCCGTTCTCGAGACGGTTGAGGTGCAGAAGCGCCTCGACCAGGCGGCCCAGACGACGCGTCTCGAACGAGATGGTGTTGAGATGCTCCTCATCTGCTTCGAAGACGCCATCCTGAATGGCTTCGACCGTGGCTTGGATGGCCATGAGCGGCGTGCGCAGCTCATGGGCTACGTCGCCGATGAGCTGACGCTCGAGGTCGCGATCACGCTCGATGGCGTCTGCCATCTCGTCGAAGCGCTGACCGAGTTGGCCGAGTTGATCATCGCCACCAAGCCCCGTGCGCGCGGAGAGGTTACCCTCCTTGATTGCCGAAGCGGTGTCTGCAATGCGACCGACGGGGCGCGCAATGCCAATGGCGAAGTAGAGGCCGAGGATGATGGAGAGCACGAGGGCGATGGCCCCGGAGATGAGCACGGCGGCGAAGATTTCCTCGTCGCCTGGCGCGCCGGCGTACCCGACGTTCCAGACGATCGCGATGGCAGCGGCCGTGATGAGCACCGTCATGGCCGCCGTGAGCAAAAACGCTCCCATGACGTAAATTGCAAACGAGAGGGGCTTCTTCTCGCGGGTCTTGCGCTTGTTCTTCATGGACGTCTAGGCCTCTTGACCAGCCGATTCGCCGTCTCGGGGCACCTCGAAGCGATAGCCGACACCGTGCACGGTGTAAATCCAACGCGGATTGCGCGGATCATCGCCGATCTTGGCGCGAAGGTTCTTCACGTGACTATCGATGGTGCGCTCGTAGCCCTCGAAATCGTAACCGAGCACCTTCTCGACAAGCTCCATGCGCGAGTAGACGCGGCCCGGATAGCGTGACAGAGTCGTGAGCAGCTTGAACTCGCTAGCAGTGAGGTCAATTTCCTCATCGTTGACAAGAACCTTGTGACCGTTGAGGTCGATGGTCAAGCCGCCGAAGTCGAGTACTTCGCGCTGCGGCTCGGAGTCAATGTGGGCGCGGCGCAGCAGGGCACGAACGCGCGCGACGAGCTCGCGCGGCGAGAAGGGTTTGATGAGGTAGTCGTCGGCGCCAAGCTCGAGACCGACGATGCGGTCCTCGACCTCGCCCTTGGCGGTGAGCATGATGATGGGGACGTCGGAGGTGTCGCGAATGATGCGGCAGACCTTCTCGCCCGGAAGCTTGGGAAGCATGAGGTCCAGGATGACGAGGTCGAACTGATGCAGGGAGAACGCATCGACGGCCTCCTGGCCATCTGCAGCCGGCGTCACCCAGTAACCGGCGCGTTCAAGATAGGCAGCAACGGCGTCGCGAATGGCTTTCTCGTCCTCAACGAGCAAGATGCGACGGGCTTCAGAACCGGTGTCCACGATGAGGCTCCTTTCGGTTTTCTTCCATCTACGCAGTGTACCATTGCACACCGCCTGCGTCAGCGCTGGTGGGAAGAAGGGGACAGACCCTTCATTTCCACGAAAGGCGCTGTTGGTAACAAGGGGACAGACCCCTTCTCGCCAGGCGAAGGCTGTCGCCTCCCCCGTTGTCGTTGCGAGCGAAGGCGCGAAGCGCCAGAGTCGAAAATCTTGAGAGATCTCTCCATTTCGCAGCCTAACGGCTGCTCCAGTCGAGATGACGGATAAGGGTCTGTCCCCTTCTTGCCGTGTACGGTAAACAGGGGTCTGTCCCCTTCTTGCCACCGGCCTTATTGCTCGGCGGGTTCCGTGGGGATCGTACTCGGCTGCGTCGTGGGGTCGGCCGGGTCGGGGGCAGGCGGAGCGGGCGTCTGTCCAGCGGGAATGGGCGTGATCGAACGCAAGACGACCTGCGTTGTTCTTTCGGTGCCCTCGTACTTGTTGACGGTCGCATAGTTGTAAACGCGCGACACCTCACCCGTGCATACCGAATAGTCACCATAATCCGCGCAACCATCAGGCGCGTTGACGACGAAGTACTTCTGCTCCTGCGTATCGATGAACACCGTGCGCGAACTCGATTTCGCAAACAGCCAGCCATTGCAGATGCCCGGCGGCGTGAGCGACTGCCGCGCCAAACGCAGCCATGAGTCCCCCGCTATCGGATAATACGTACCGACGTTTGCGATACCTCCACCGTAATCGTAGGACGCGGGAATCGTGAACGCGAAGGCGTTGTTCATGTAAATGGCGTTTGACGGACGGAACGAGTGCGGCATCACCTGGGACGCAACCACCGATCCCGAACCTGCGGCAATCGCCATGAGCTCGTAGTACACACCACTCGATGCCTTGGCCCTCGGCATTGCCGTAAGCACTTGCCCGCTTACGGAGAGCCCGCCGTTGAATCGGCCTTCCGACGTGATCATATCCGAAGATCGCGAGCCGCCCGTGGCAACGCGCAGGTACGAGTTCTCCGTCGTGCGCGGGCCACCCTCAGCGGGTTGCACGATCCAATATGCCGCCGTACCAATGACTGCTATCTCGGGCGTATCGAATTCGACGTTGCCCTCATCGAGCTTGACGGGCTGACCGGTCAGCCTGCCATCGGAAATCGTGGCACAGTACACCATCCAGTCCGAGGTGAGGTAATTGCTTTCGACCCAGACGAGCAGCTCCTTGGATGCGCGCACGGCAAAGATGCTGTAACCCATGTCGTGATTGACAGCGCGGTCAAGTGCTGGCGTCATGACACCAGTACCCAGATTGACGAGCGAGCAGGTCGACAAAGGCGAAGCCGTCTCACCCGTAAGCAGCGCTGCCGCCGTCACATCCTCGGAAGCGTAGAGCATCGTCCCCTTGGGGTACTGTGCGAGGTCCTTGATCTCGAAGTATCCCGTCGTGTCCTCGATTTCGGCAAAGGCATCAAGCGTGACAACATCGTTAGTCGACACGTCGAGCGTGTCAGGCGTTCCGCTATCCGACTTGCCTCCGCAACCCGTGAGCAGCGCGGGCGCGCCGAGTACCGTCGCACAGGCAAGTGCACCGCCGCCTAAACGCAAGAACGCACGTCGTGACAGCTGCGGATTCTTGTTTGCGAACAGGCCCCCGTCGTGACTCATCTACGCCTGCCGTTGCTCGATGGCCCAGGTGAGGGCACGAGAGAGCTGATCGGGACAAGACGTCGCCTTGCCACCGCACTGCGTCCCCTCGCAACGTTCGATAACCCAGTCCGCCGGCATGCCCTCGATGAGGGAGGCGATGCCCTTAAGATTGCCGTTGCAACCGCCGATGAACTCGACGTTTTGCACGCGCTCCTCATCGTCAAGATCGAACTTGATGGCACGCGAACACGTGCCATGCGTACGATACAGAAACTCCGGCTCCTGCATTTGATTTTCCATGAGTGCTCCTAAAACTCCAGGTCCTTGAGCTTGCTGAAGATGACGTCTTTGTGACCCAAAAAGCTGGACGGGTCAAAGATGGCGTCGAGTTGTGCGTCCGTGAGCGGGCTATCCGAATCCGCCTCGAGGTTCTCGCGGAAAGTCGGGCCGTCGATGGCCTGCTGGATGTCATCCCACACCTTCATGGCATTGCGTTGCACGATGACGTACGCATCCTCGCGGGTCATACCCGTATCGACGAGCGCGAGAATAACCTTCGAGCTGAAGATGAGGCCACGTGTGCGCCACAGGTTATGAAGGCTCTTGTTCACGTACACGTTGAGACCGTCGAGCATCCACTGCATCTTCGAGAACATGTAGTCGAGCGCGGTAAAGCTGTCTGCCAGGACGACGCGCTCGGCACCGGAATGCGAGATATCGCGCTCGTACCAAAGCGCCACATCATCGAAGGCCACCTGCGCATTCGCCTTGACCACGCGAGCGAGGCCGCAAACGCGCTCGGCCGTGATGGGATTGCGTTTGTGCGGCATCGCGCTCGAACCCTTCTGACCCTTGGTGAATGGCTCCTCGGCCTCAATGACATCGGACTGCTGCAGCAGGCGCACCTGCATGGCGATGGACTCGAGCGTGGAGGCCGTAACAGCGAGCGCGGACATGACCTGCGCGTGGCGATCGCGCGCGATGACCTGCGTGGAAAGCGGATCGGGGGTGAGTCCGAGCTTCTCGCAAACGAACTGCTCGACGAAGGGGTCGATGTTGGAGTATGTGCCAACCGCGCCGCTGATGGCGCCGGTAGCGGCAACCTCGCGTGCCTGCTGCAGACGCGTCTCGGCGCGTTTGAGCGCCCAGGCCCAGCTGCCGAACTTCATGCCGAAGGTCATCGGCTCGGCATGGATGCCGTGGGTGCGGCCCACGCAGATGGCGTCCTCGAACTCGAACGCACGGCGCTTGCAAGTTTCGCCGAGGTGCCTCACATCGGCGATGATGATGTCGAGGGCCTGCGTGACCTGGTAGCTCAGGGCCGTATCGCCAAGATCGGAGCTGGTCATGCCATAGTGCACCCAGCGGCTCGGCTTGGGATCGCCCTCTGGCACGTCGGCGTCGATGTAGTTCGCCATGACGGTCGTAAAGGCGATGACATCGTGGTTGGTGACCTTCTCGATCTCGTCAATCTCGGGCACGGTGAAATCAGCATGAGCGCGAATCCACGCGGCTTCCTCGGCAGTGATGCCGCACTGCCCCAGCTCGGCCTGCGCTTCGCAAGCCAGGACCTCGATCTCCTTCCAAACGTCGAACTTGTTCTCGAGAGACCAGATGTGGCCCATCTCGGGCAACGTGTAACGCTCGATCATCCCATGATTCCTTTCGTGCGGTGTATTGGTGCGCCCTATTGTAGCGGCTTTGGGGGAATGGAGGGAAATTGGGGACAGGCCGGACAAACAAGGGTCTGTCCCCTTGTTCCCATCGGCTACTTCTTCTTGCGCGGGCCGCAGCAGCAGCCGGCACCAGCGCTCTCGACGGGGTCGGGCATGATGTAGTCGGCAGGATCGCCCACCTTCCACCATTGCTTGCCGTCGACGGGGAAACGCGGATCGGGATTCTCGGGACGGCAAACGAAGCCGGCCTCCTCGATGAGCGCCTTGGCCTCCTCCACGGTGAAGCCTCGCCAAACGTCCTCGTTGAACGAGGTGTCGCGGGGATTGGCGCCTCGTTCGACGGTGAAGTTGCTGCCTCCGGCGTAGAGGGCGGCGGGGACGGCCGGATGCATGCCGCAGCTGCGCACCTTGGTGCCCACCACCAGACGCAGGGTAGCCAACAGCTGCAACATGCGCTCCTCGCTGATTTCCTCCATGCCCTCGAAGGGTGTGCCAGGCACGTTGACGCGAGCCATGACGCTCATCGCATAGGGGCGATGGGACAGGTTTTCCAAGATGCGATCCGCAATCTCCTCGTTGGTGTGCTCGATGCCCAAGGGCTCGACGCAGGTGAGCCATCGGAGCGGCGAGTTACTGATGGCGTCGACGGTCTTCCAACGAAGGTCGACGTCAAAGGGAGTGTCGATGCCCTCGCGCATGCGAATGACGTGATATGCGCTCGTCGCACCGGCCTGATACGCTGCCTCGGCCATGGCGGGGCTCATCTCGCCCACGTTGAGGTTGATGAGATAGCTGCCCGGCACCGCCTCGCGAATGTCGGCAAGCCATTCGGACAGCACGTTCATGTCGTAGAACTCGGTCGAACGCAAGGTGATGGTGGTGACACCGGCCTCGACATAAGCGCGCACGAGCTCGATGATCTCCTCCTTGGAGTAGATCACGTCCTCTTCGACAAGCCCCCACGCGGTCCCGAACGCGCAGAACTTGCAGTTCATGTCGCAGCTGCACAGATCAACGCCAATGGCGCCCGAAATGGAAGCGCTGTTGTCTGTGGCGATGTGCGCCAGCTCGGCTGCGCGCTTCTTCAGATAGGTGACCTCCTCGGAGCTCGGATCGAGCTCCAGCAGCTTGATAATCACCTCACGCGGCTGAGACGCGCCACGCACGCCCTCGTCATAGACCTTGTCAATCAGCTCTTTGACCTCGTTGTTCATTTCAGTCCTTTCGTTTCTTCGAATTGCAGCTTGTATCGGCATTCACCGTAAGGGGTCTGTCCCCTTATTGCCAAGATTTCTCGACTCGCTCCGCTCGCTCGAAATGACAATTGGGGGTCTGTCCCCTTATTGCCACCTGCGGCAATTGGGGGTCTGTCCCCTTATTTCCAGTCCCCTTATTTCCGCTCCCCTAACGCCATGTCGTGAACCTCTTCTGCAGCCAGCCAGAGAGATAGTTGAGCACCGTAACCGTCATGCCACAGGTGATGATGCCCGCGTAGATGTTCGCGTAGTTCGCGAACACGTTAGCGTTGGATATCCAATACCCGATGCCAGACTTGGCACCAAAACTCTCGGCGTACATCAACATGAGAAAGCCCGTGGTAAGTGACACGCGTAGGCCCTTGAGAACGTCCGGAATGATATAGGGGATGATGACCTTGCCAATCATGGTCGGTGTGTTGACCATGAGCACCCGTGTGTTATCGACGATAGCCGGCGGCAATGACCCAACGCGCAGAATCATGGACAGGAACTGCGGCCAGAACACGCCAATGAGAATCACCATGATTGCCGCCCAACGATATGTCGGCATGATGATGACGAGAAACGGCGTGAACACGACCGACGGGATGGGTGCAAACACGTTGGCAATCGGATAGAAAATCGCTCGCAGACGTGGAATCCATCCGCAGATGATGCCGAGGATGATGCCGAGAATCGTACCCAGAATGTAGCCCGTGAGCAGCAACTGCAGCGAGGAGACCACATTCATCGTAAGCTCGCCGCTGTATTCGACGAAGACGTTGAAGACGTTTTCCGGCGAGGGAATGAGCACGTTATGGGCAATGCCCAGCTTAGGGCCAACGAGCTCCCAGGCGATGAAAATCACCCAGACGATGAGGATGATGTCGGATGACCCTTCTGGTACAGGATCCTTGCGCCGTCCCAGAGCCAAGGCAAGCAGATAGAAGAATTCGATGCAGCAGATGGCGATGATCTCTCCGGTCACCGGCGCTACGTTGATACGCGTATTGGGCATGAGGAAAACGATGCCCAGCAACGCGAGCAGGAACACGTGAGAGATGACCAGATGCGTCTTAATCTTACGCGGCATCTACATCACCTCCTCGTATACGCGTTCGCGGTCGGCCTGGTCGAGCCTCGTCTCCTCGGCCGCGTAAAACAGCTCCATGAGGTACGCACGGCGTTCCTTATAGACATCGGTCTCGAAGAAGGCCTCGGGGTCACGTGGACGCGGAACATCGAGCGTGAACTCGTCGATGAAGCGACCGCCGCTCATGAACATGATGCGGTCGGCCAAAAGCAGCGCCTCCTCGACGTCATGGGTGACAAAGATAGCCGTCTTGCGCGACTCGTCCGACATCCACAGGCCCTCCATGAGCCCTTGCAGCTCACGGCGCGTCTTGATGTCAAGCGCACCAAAAGGCTCGTCGAACAGGAGCATCTCGGTGTCCATCGCAAGCGCGCGGGCGATGGCAACGCGCTGCTGCATACCGCCGGAGAGCTGATAGGGA
>CABURF010000023.1 GCA_902493755.1 uncultured Coriobacteriia bacterium | reverse complement strand
CGCTCAGGGGCATTACTACGTAGGCGCTCACGAATACGGCTTCTACAATCCCGGCGAGGTCTTGCGCGTGCTCTTCTACCATGCCAAGAACTTCGTCGCCGAGGCGACGCATTTCATCGCCCCCGATAGCAACCAGTGGCTCACCGACAACGTCGCGGGTTACTGGGCCATACCCGAGCGCGCGGCCGTGCTGGTCGTCACCATAATCTGCGGTATGCTCCTGTCCATATCGGGCATGCTCTACCAGAGCGTCTTCAGGAATCCCATTGCCGGCCCCGGCCTTCTGGGCGTGTCGACTGGCACGGGGTTTGGCGTCATGGTCCTCGTCTTGGTCTATGGTTCGGCAGCGCCGCTCATGATCGGTCAACGCTACCTGCTCTGCTATGGGTTTGGCATCATCATCCTCGTCTTCGTGCTGCTCATCGCCAAGAAGATGTCCGGCCCTGCGAAAAGCCTCGATGTTGTCAGCATGCTTCTCATAGGTTCCATCGTGAGCCAGCTCTTTGGCTTGGTCATTAGCTACGTGACCTTGTTCGTCATGGACGAGTCGGCCTATCAGACCTACTTCACCATCTCGGAGATGCTCGTCGTGGACACCTCGCCGCTTTCGTGGGCCTGCCTCGGCATCGCGACCATTGCCACGATCGTCCCCGTCTACCTCCTACGCCATCATCTCAACGCCCTTCCCTTCGACGAAGACGAGATCAAGCTCTGGGGGCTCAACTACTCCCGCCTGAGGTCCGTGGCTCTCGTTTGCGGCGCCATCATGGTTCTGGCGGCGCAGATACACACCGGAGCAGTCGGGCTGGTGACGCTCATCATTCCGTTCCTCACGCGCAGGTGGTTCGGGTGCTCGTTTGCCCACCAGCTTGCCGGCAACTTCTGCATCGGCACCATCTTCTTGGTTCTATGCCGTGACGTCGCCGACCTCATACCCTTTGTCGGCGACGGTATCGCCATCGGCAATGTCGTGAGCATCGTCGCGCTTCCCATCTTTCTCTTGGTCGCGGCGCTGCAGCAAAGACGCATGGAGGACGAGCTATGAAACTGGTCGTGAGAGATGCTGCCATAGGGTATCCGCACATGGATCCTCTCCAGACGCGGGTGAACCTCTCCGTGGCGGGCGGGGAGGTCTGCTGCGTGCTCGGGCCCAACGGCTGCGGAAAGTCGACGCTCATCAAGACCATACTCGGTCTCAATCCGCTCAAGGCCGGGTCGATTCTCTTCGATGGCGAGGACATGACTCGCTGGGATGCCAAGAAGCTCTCCCAGAACGTGGCCTATGTCGCCCAGAACCATCAGCAGCCGTTTCCGTTCCTCGTCAAGGAAGTGGTCATGCTCGGACGCTCAGGCAAGGTACGCGCCCTGGGAGGACAGCCGTCGCGCAAGGACAAGAACATCGTCGAGAACGCGATGGAGGAGATGGGCATTCGCCATCTGAGGGATGTTCCCTATGTCGACATTTCGGGAGGCGAGCTCCAGCTTGTCATGTTCGCCCGTGCCCTTGCCCAGGAACCCGCCATGCTCATCCTCGACGAGCCGACGGCGGCCCTCGATTACGGTAATGCCGTGCGCGTCATCGAGAAGATCAGGCAACTCGCGACGTCAGGCTACGGCGTCATGATGGTCACGCACAACCCCGACCATGCGCTGTTCATGAAGAAAAAGCCCATGGTCTTCGGAAATGCCTACGATGTGATCACGCGTGCCAATATCTCGGATGCCTATGGCGTCAACGTGAAACTCGTGGAGTTCACCCACGACAACCAGGAGATCATGCGCACCTGCGCCCCCGAGTTTGGTGGTGACCTTGACTAGGCGCAAGATCATCAAGGCCGCCATCTGCGTCCTCATTCTCGCGGCATGCCTGTTCATGGCGCTCGTCATCGGTGACGACGAGCATCGCGCGACGGCGCTGGGATGGATGCCGCTGTTCAGCGTCATCGTCCTCATCGCGCTTGCGTTTACCTACGTCTCCGTTGCCCGGCGCTCCCTCAGGTTCTACGAGACGGCGGATACCACCTACTGCACGCGTGGAGACAGCGTTCCGTTCTCCGTCGAGTTCGAGAACCGCAGCCTGCTCGTCTTGCTCAACGTCTCCGTGGAGCTCTTCGTCTCTGATGTCAACGGCGATGTTGCCCAGGCGAGCACGACATCGCTCACCTTGGGCCCCCATGCCAAATGCGAGGTTCCCTTCAATGTCCCCCTCGAACACGTGGGCATGTTTCAGGCCGGCTTGAGGCGCATTGTCATCACGGACTTCCTCGGACTCTTCGAACGCAAGACGGTGGTCGAGAAGACCAGCCACATTTGCGTCATGCCCAGGGTTCCCAAGCTTGGCTCCCTCGAGTTCTCCGACGATTCCGAGGTCGAGAACTTCAAGATTCTCAAGACGGCGCTCGCCGATTCTCTCGACTACGCCTACGTGAGGGACTACGAGCCCGGAGACCCCCTCAAGACCATTCACTGGAAGCTCTCGGCGCGATCCGGGCAATATCTGACGCGCCTCTTCGAGAAGACCATCAGTCCGGGTGTGATCGTGGTCATGGATTTCCACGTTTCCGGTCAGGATGTCGACGAGTCCATGGAGCTGAGGGACGCGGTGATCGAAAGCGCGCTCTGCGTTGCGGACTACGCTCGTTCCAAGGGGCTGGACACCGAGATTTGCTATACCAACCGCTTCGGCGAGAGGCGAAACCTGGGAGCTTGGGACGAGGCGGCGCTGCTCAACCTCGTGGCCGAGATGCCCCAGGCCACTGGTGACGAACTCGTAAAGCAGCAGACGATCGAGCATGTCCAGCAGATTGCCCTCAACAGGCAGGCGCAGAACAATGTCGTCGTATGCACGGCAAACGTGGGCACTGACATGGTGGGAACCGTCATCATGGCGAGGCAATCACGCAAGAACCCGTTCATGGTGTGTGCCGTGCCCCATCGTCTCGTGGATCGCGATCTCGAGCGCCATGTCGTGCAGCTTGGGGCGCTCGATGATTATCGCATCGGCTACCAGGTCATCTCGGCATCGGATGATTTGCAGGGACGTGATCTCTCATGAGCGAGCAGTTCAAACGCTTCGCGAAGTCGAGCGCCCTGGACTTCCTCATGACGCTGGTCCTTGCGCTCGTCTTGGGCTATGCCGTGCTGTCCGGCTTCGAGTCCACTCTCGTCATGCGCACGAACGTCGGGCTCATGGCTCTGGTCATTGGCGGCCTGCTGCTCATCCTCTATGCCGGCGGCTGGTCGCGAGGAGCCCGTGTTGCCTCCATCGTGGGCGCGATCGTCTACGCCGTTGCCGCCATGGCCGTCGCGCTCTTTCTCACCGCGCCCGAGGCGCTGCCCTTTGCCGATGGCACCGTCAACGACGTCGAGGGCAATCATGCCATTTTCGTCATTGTGCTGGTCGTGGTGGGCCTTTTGGTCTACCTGCTGTCGCGTTCCCGCGCGGGTGCCCTGGTGCTGGCGTTTCTGTCCGTGTTCACCTGCGGCGTTGTCCAATACCTCTTTCCCGAGTGGATATCGGAGGAAGGCGGATTCGTCGTCTTCGTGACATGTCTCGTTGTCTCGGTCATGCTCGTCATATACCGCCGTTACGTGATAGGGGTCACCAAGACGGACCACCATGCACGTCTCGCCTTTGCCCAGACCTTTGCGTTCGGTCTTGGGGTTTGCGTCATCACGGCGGGTGTCGCGGCAGCGCTGTTCGCGCTGGTCATCATGCCCCTGAACCTTTCGACGCCCGTTCTCAAGCCCTTCGAGCATCGCATCATACCGCCCATCGTCGATTACACGGGCGCCTATGACGAGTACCTGGTCGAGAACCCGGACGTTTTCACGAGTCTGCTCAACGAAAAGGAGGATGCGACGAGCCAGAACGCGAGCGGTGGCTCCGTTCCCGACGAGGAGCAGACCGAAACGAGCTCCAGTCCGCTCATGCAATTCCTGCAGAGCATGACGATCTTCAGCGAGGATGACTGGACCGAATCGTTCGACCCCGTCAGTTACGATCGGCTGCAGATCGGCATCCCGATAGCCCTCGTGCTCGTCATCGTGGCATTGCTTGTTTTGGTGATCCTTCGAGATGTCAGGCTCAAGAGATTGCGGGAGAACTCCTATGCCGAGCGCGTGGTCTTTCTCTACGATTTCCTCCTGTCGCGTCTCAAGTGCCTGAAGCTCGGCAAACCCGAGACATCGACGCCGCTGGAGTTCGCCTTTGACTCCAGGAAGAAGCTCGTGCCGTTCACGCGGAAGACGGGCAAGGTGGACCTGGTCGAGGTGACGTTGATCTACCAGCGGGCGGTCTATGGCGCCGAGGAGATCTCGGCCGAGGATTACGCGAAGGTCGAGCGATACTATCGTGCGTTCTTCAACAATGCCCATCGTTACATGGGTACCCCGCGCTGGCTGGTGCAGTTCTGGCGTATCTAGGATGCCGCGGGCATGGGCACTGCGACGGAGTCGATGATACCCTCGATTACGTCACGCGGCTCGATTCCGTGTATGCGGGCCTCGTTGGCAAGCGCGATACGGTGCCCGAGCACGTACGGCGCAAGGTACTTGATATCGTCGGGCATGACGTAGGTGCGACCGCGCATGAGCGCGTTGCTCCTTGCCATGGCGATGAGCGCAATGGAGCCGCGGGGCGAAGCGCCAATTGCGCAATCCTTCGCGCTTCTGGTGGCGGTTGCTATCTGCACGGCATAGCGCGCGATGGATCTGTCGACCTCGACCTGCTCGGCGGCTTCCCTGAGCGCGAGAATCGTCTGCTTCGTGGCGACGGGCTTGATGGCGGCCTTCGCCGCCTTTGTCTTGAGAACGACATCAACCTCCTCATCGACGAGAGGATATCCCACGGAGA
Source organism: uncultured Coriobacteriia bacterium (assembly GCA_902493755.1). Taxonomy (GTDB): domain Bacteria; phylum Actinomycetota; class Coriobacteriia; order Coriobacteriales; family QAMH01; genus QAMH01. The sequence goes on along the minus strand of CABURF010000023.1, from coordinate 4,835 downwards.
GCTTGACGATAAAGCGATCGAGCTGGGCTTCGGGCAGGGGGTAGGTGCCGTATTGCTCAATGGGGTTCTGCGTTGCCAGCACCATGAAGGGTTCTTCGAGGTTGTAGGTGTTGTTATCGACCGTGACTTGGCGCTCTTCCATGGCCTCGAGCAAAGCTGATTGCGTCTTCGCGCTTGCACGGTTGATTTCGTCGACGAGCACGAGGTTGTTCATGACGCCGCCGGGTCTGAATTCGAAATCGTGCGTCTTCTGGTTGTAGATGGAAAAGCCCGTGACATCGGAAGGCATGATGTCGGGCGTGAACTGGATGCGCGAAAACCCGCAGTCGACCGATTTGGCAAGCGCCGAGGCGAGGGAGGTCTTTCCCGTGCCGGGGAGGTCTTCGAGCAGTACGTGACCCTGCGCGATGAGCGCCATGATGACAAGCTCGACGACCTCGCGTTTTCCGACAATGATGGATTCGACGTTGTCCGCCAACCTCTCGAGGATGGCTGCCGCGTCATCCGCCGCCTGTCTACTCAGCATGCGAAAGAGTCCTTCCAGTGAATCAATATCTGTTTCTCATAAAAACTATACTATGATAAGTCTATTCTACTAGAAGGACAATTTTGTGTGAGAAGTCCGTACCATGACCGGCAGACGAACGAATTTCGCGGCAAGAGGAGACGTCGCGATTGATTCGAATCGTCTGAGATAAAAGGAAAAGGGTAACGTCATGAGAGATCATTCCAAGCACATTCAGCTGAGCCGCGATGAGGCCATTGCCGAGATGCTCGATAGACTACGTACAGGAGCCTTCGCCGAAGTAGAGCCTGCCTCCTGCGAGCGCGTGGCTTTGGGCGACTCGTTTGGTCGTGTGTTGGCCGAAGACATCTATGCCAAGACCGACATCCCGAACGTCCTCACCTGCTGCATGGACTCGGTGGCACTGCACTGGGATGATTTCGCGGACCTGGACGAGGGCGAGATTCCCGACACTTCCGCATGGGTGCGTGGTGTCGACTGGCAGTTTGCCAACACGGGCATTGCCATGCCGCAAGGCTTCGACACCGCGATTGTCATCGAACACGTCGAGGTATCTGATGATGAACAGCACATCAAGATCCTCGCCGCGCCTTCCGAGCGATACGCTGGCACACGCCAGCCAGGCGCAAAAGCAAAGCGCGGTGACTTGTGCCTTCCGGCCGGCCTTGTCATCGATGCCGATTATGCCGCCACGATCTCGAGTTCCGGCTATTCGAGCGTGCTTGTCGTCAAGAAGCCCCGTGTCTCCTTTCTCCCCACCGGCAACGAGCTCGTTCCGGCCAATCTGCCGTTCTCCGAGACTCACCCAGACTTCTATGCCGGCTACGGCCATGTCTTCGAATCGAATAGCATCCTCACGCGGGGTCTTGTCGAGAATTGGGGTGGCACCTATTCCCTGTTCGACATCGTTCCCGACGAGTACAAGACCATCAAGGCGACTCTTCTCGAGGCGGTTGCCACTTCGGATATCGTCGTCCTCAACGCAGGGTCGTCCAAAGGCTCTGACGATTGGTCAGTCGAAGTGCTCGACGAAATCGGGGAGATGGTCTATCACCAGGTAAGTCATGGTCCTGGCCATCACAGTTTCGCTGCCATCGTTGAGGGCACGCCGGTCATCGGCATCTCGGGTCCTCCGGGCGGAGCGTTCCAGACGCTTGGTTTCTACCTGTACCCCGTCATGTGCGCGTGGTTCGGGCTTGATACGTCCTTGAAGACGGTGACTGCCCGGCTCAAAGGGGATTTCGGCCCCAACAAGTTCGCCAAGAAGGCGCAGGAGAAGAAGCTATCCGGTGAGCAGCGTCCGCCCGAAGCGACCAAGTCCGGCTCCACGTTCCAGTCGATCCGCAATGTCATCCTCGAGGATGTCGATGGCGTGCTGGAGGCGACTCCGTTGCCAGGGCATGGAGGAGGAAAGGTACCTGGGTATCGGGGAGTCTACATGCTTGGCTCGGGTCCAGATGATGTGCCGCCCAAGGAAGGGGACATGATCGAAGTCGAGATTCGTCCGCAGGATTATGACCTGGCGGCTTACTTCAAGATCAATGGATACAAAATCAAAGGACGGGAGTCCGTATAGGATGCAAGTTGGCTCACTGCCCGAGGCAAGAACACGTGCGGATGGGGCATCCTAAAGCCGGGATGCCAGCTCTTCCAGCGCCGCGCGATCGGTTTCAACGTTTAGGTCGAGCACGTGTACGTCTTTCCAGACGGGCTCGAAGCGCTCGATGGCGAGTGGTATGAGGTCAGGTCGGACTATGATGATGACCTTGGGCTCTTTGGCAGCTACAGCTGGGTTATCGAGAATCCGCAGCGCCGATGTAAACCCGGCGTTGCGGATGAGTTCGAGCGAGCCGAATTCGTCAACGACGATGATGTCGCCGGAATCAAAGCCATCGGATTCGAGCGCGTCGAAGTGGTCGTTGACCCTCTGGATGGAATCATCGTAGATTCGCCATCCGAGCTTTGCGGCGTCGGCCTGCATGCTCTTTCCATGGGCTTCGTCATCGAGCTCTCGCTTGGAGGCAAACGGCATCTCCACATCGTCAGGAAGAAGGTGGGAGCTGATGCCAATCTTGTCGAAGCCGCCGTCGCCATCTGGCACCCATATGCCGGGGGAGAGGACTCCCTTCACCACGTGGCCTTTGCCTCGGGCGTCTTCAACGAAGTGCTGCAACCAGCGGGTTTTGCCTGTCTGTATCTGGCCGGTGAGTATGACGAGCATGGTTCATTCCGTTCGAGTCTCGGATTTCCGTAGCATGGCGGCAATATCATGCGTATTTATACTTTGATGAACATAATACACGAGCAAGCGACTTTTAGCTTGCTGAGCAAAATGTCGAGAGCCGCGCGCGACAAAGTGCCGTGCGCGACAAATATGGAAAGTTCAAACGTATTTCCCATATCGATATATAAAATAGATGCAATAACCAGATAAGATGTCTAATGTAACATACGGGAGTTTATCAAGAATTCTGTGATTCCAGAGGCCTTCCATTTGTTACAAGGCACGGTTTTTTATATACCCATATATGGGACAGTGATAAAATCCAGAACGAATAACGAAGCAGTGCGTCCTCACTGACGGTTCAACCCTTCATATGGTATGCGAAGGGGAGGGGATTCAAATGAACATGCCGATACCTCGAAATAGAAACCCGAAACGCAGAAGAGGTGTTGGTCGTTCGCTTTGTTCGGCTTTCATAGCCACGACGATGTCCGTCGTTCTGGCATTGTCGAGCGTCGGCGGCGGCGCCCTCTCGGCCTTCGCCACGACCATCTCCAACGATTCCGCTAGCCAACAAGGTACCGAGCCCAATGCCGTCCCCGGCCATCTTGCCGCTGTCGTCTCGGTGGGAGCGCAGATCTACCAGCAACGCGAAGCCGAGGAAGCCGCCCGTGCCGCCGCCGAGGAGCAAGCACGTCAAGAGGCGGCCGCTCGCGCCGCCGAGCAACGCGCTGCTCAGGAGCGTGCCGCTCGTGCCGCCGCCCAGAGGGCCTACGAGGCGGAACAGGCAGCTGCCCAGGCTGCCGCGCAACCCGTCACCGAGACGATTGAACCCGCAGCTGAGGGCGCGGATGCATCACAGGCTCCCGTTCAGATTGCACCGGCTGAGATGGGCGAAGGTGCCGGCAATCAGGACGGACAGGCATCGGGCAATCAGGATGCTACCGGTCCCTCGACCGAGCCTCAGGCCAGCCCCGACGAGCTCGAGGGCCATGTGGTCTCTGGTCTCAACCCCGAGAACACCACCGTCAACCTTTTCAACTATAGTGCGACGGGCGTTGATGCCAACACGACTTCGGATATAGTCGGTACGACCGGCGGCGCCTCTCCTGCGGATAACTACAATATTTGGCTCAACAATCCGGATAGCATCAACTACGGTCACATGCTCACCTTCGGTGACGGCATGCGCCATCTGGGCTACTGGAACCAGGGCATCGTCGAATCTTACGGGGATATCGCCACGGAGCGTCCCGGCATGCAGGGCATTGTCTCTCCTTGGCTTAGCGAGGAGGGCTTTCCCTCCATCAATGCCGGTACCTATTACATGGATGCGGATGGCAACGTTTACCTTACGCAAGGGGAGGCTCCGGAGGGGGCGACCCCCATCGATACCACCTTGGGGCCAAGCATTGACAACCCGGCTGTGGTCGGTGGCTATGGCAGCGATCCGACACTTTATTCCGAGGCGTGGCATCATGTCGGCCCCGCCCCGTGGGCACCCGATCGTAACTATGACGAGATGGTCTACTTCAATGCGGGGTACCGGTGGGCGCTGAGTGGGAATGGAACGATGACCAATCCCTTGTTCAATCCCGTCGACGGTCAGAACATCACTGATGCAGTACTCATTCGCGTGCAGCAGCCGGGTCTCCCGAGCGTGTCCAACGGAAGTGGGCAGCCGAGCACGAATAATGGCGAGGGCGGCACCTACAACATGACGGCCGACCAGCTCTCGCTTGCTTATCTCTTCGATCCGAACATTACCCATAACGGCAAGCAGTCCTATACGGACGTCACGGGTTTGTTCCAGATCGATGCCGAGGGTTACTTCTACTACAACATGCGCAAGAACTTCGCGGAGTTCGTGGCCGACAAGCAAGGCAATAGCGATGGGCACTTCGTGCTCTACGATGCTCCCGGCGGCGTGCGCACTGACGGCGAGAACAGCGTCGGGAGCTTCTTTCCCTTCAACAAGGCCACCGAGGTCTTCAACGTCGAAGATGGCAAGCTCGTCAACCAGCTACGCGCTGATAATAACTACGGCACGGGTAATACGGGACCCCTGGCCGACCATCACCTGGG
>CABURF010000022.1 GCA_902493755.1 uncultured Coriobacteriia bacterium | reverse complement strand
CTCGGCATTACCGACGAGGGCGTGCTCAAAAGCCATATCAGCAAGGGCTTCACCTACTTCAACGGCCAGTACCGCTCCAATGGCGATGACCCCCAAGTCCTCGAAGCGGCACATGCCATGTTCGACCGCATGGATCCCGCGCTCGTGGCAAGCGAGCCCAAGATCAACCCTGCCCTCAAAGCGCAATTCGCCGAGTACCGTGGTATACCAATCAAGAACTCGCGCCTGCGCTTTGGCATGGGCCTTGCGAGCGAGTTCGCTTACCGCGTGCGCTCTAACGGCCTCGATTACGCTATCCGCTGCACTAGAGAATATCTGTAGACCCCAAGGAGACACGAGTGAGCAACGCAAAAATCGCCGTCGTGACGCAAGCCGTGAAGCTCGCCGACGAGACCGCCGGCCTCAACCGCACCTCCTACATCGCCGAGCTGCTCGCCAAGGAGGGCTATGAGGTCGACTTGCTCACCTCGACCTTCCAGCATTGGGAGAAGAAGCGCCGCAACATCGTTAACCCCAAATACCACGAGCTGCCCTACGAGGTCATCTTCATCGAGGAGCCCGGTTACAGCTCCAACATCAATCCCGCACGCATATATAGTCAGGGCGTCTTCAGCAAGAACTTACGTCGCTACCTCGAGCGCTACGGGACGGATTACGACCTTGTCTGGTGTCAGATTCCACCCAACAACATCGCGGCCGATGCCGGTAGCTTCGCGCGCGAGCACGACATCCCCTTCGTCGTCGATATCAATGACCTATGGCCCGAGGCCATGAAGATGGTTGCAGATGTCCCGGTACTGAGCGACTTCGCCTTCAGCGGATTCCAGCGCGATGCGGCCATCGCCTACGCCTCCGCTTCGGCCGCCGTCGGTACCTCGCACGAGTACACGCACCATTGCCTGCAGGATATCCCGCACCTCACCGTATATGTGGGTGGCGATATCGCCTACTTCGACGAGGGCGTTGAGCGCTACACTCCCTCGATCACCAAAGGCGATGACGAGTTCTGGGTCATCTACGCCGGATCGCTTGCTCAAAGCTATGACGTGGCGACGCTCATCCGCGCATGCGAGCTTGCAGAACCCGTCATTGCCGAGGAACTCGGCAAGCGGCTCAGCCTCTACATCCTCGGTGACGGCCCCAACCGCCCAGGCCTCGAGAAGCTCGCCGAAGACATCGATGCGCCCACCGTGTTCACGGGCTACGTGGATTACCAGATCATGGCCGCATACCTCAAGGCAAGCGACGTCCTCGTCAACTCGCTCATCAAAGGCGCCCCCCAGTCGATCGTCTCCAAGATTGCCGACTATCTATGTGCGGGACGTCCCATCATCAACACGGGCGAAAGCCAGGAATTCAGAGACAAGTGCACGCAGGACGGCTTTGGCGTAAACGTCGAGCCAGAGAATGTGGTCGAGCTTGCAGGAGCCATCATCGCGCTCGCACAAGACAAAGACGCCTGTGACGAGATGGGCATGCGCGGCCGCAGGATTGCCGAAGCGCAATTCGACCGTCCCGTCGCCTATCGCGCGATTGTGGAGCTGGTCAACGACCTGCTGGGGTAAGCAGCCGCTAGATGCCCTGGCGGTAGGCCTCGCAAACTTCCATGACATCGCCCTGCATACGGGCGACGCCCTTCTCGATCCAAAGGGCACGCTCGCACACGCGCTCGACCTGCTCGATGGAATGCGAGACGAAGAGCAGGGTCGTCCCATGCGAGACGAGCTCCTTGATGCGGTTTTCGCACTTCTCCTGGAAGCGAAAATCACCAACCGAGAGCGCCTCGTCGACAACGAGGATGTCGGGCGTGGTAACGGTTGCGATGGCAAAGGCAATGCGAGCGACCATGCCCGAAGAGTAGTTCTTGATGGGCATGTCCTGAAAATCGCGAATCTCGGCGAAATCGATGATACTTTCGTACTTCTCGTTGATGAACTTCTTACTGTAGCCCAGTAGCGCGCCATTGAGGTAAACGTTCTCACGAGCCGTAAGCTCAAAGTCAAAGCCAGCACCTAGCTCGATGATGGGGGCGATGGTGCCATTGACGGTAACCGAGCCATTGGAAGGCTCGAGCACGCCGGCAACAAGCTTGAGCAGCGTTGATTTGCCCGAGCCATTGCTGCCCACGACACCGTAGACCTCACCACGGTGGATGGTGAACGAGACGTCCTTGAGAGCCTTGAACTCCTCGAAGAAGAGCTCGCGACGCACAAGCTTGATGAAGTACTCCTTGAGGTTGTTAAGCTGCTCGCTGGCGATGTTGAAGATCATGTCGACATGATCGAAGACGATGACCGCTTCGTCGCTCGTGGCATTCGTGTCCTTCTCGACCCATGTTTCGGTTTTCTGCAGCTCCTCGGTCATCTGCTCTCCCTACACATATAGGATGAACTTCTTCTCGGTCTTGCGGAAGACGAGAAGGCCGACGACGAAGGTGATGACAGCCATACCCAGGCAGATGAGATGCTCCATGCCGCTGGGCATGACACCGTACATCATGATGTCACGGAAGTAGACGACGTAGTGGTACATGGGATTGAACTGCATGACCTGCTGCATCCAGGGCTCGAGCAAATCCATGGGATAGAACAGTGGCGTGGCATAGGTCCATGCCGTGATGAGCACCTCCCAGAGATGGAAGACATCGCGAAAGAACACGCCGAGCGCGGATAGAAGCAGGCTCAGGCCCATGCTGAACAACGCGACGAAGAGCACGAGAACAGGCAGGAGCAGTACCTGCCAGGAAGGAAAGACCTGCAGGTAAATCATGACGCAGATGGCCGCAATGAGCGAGAAGCCAAAGTTGAGCAACGCGAAGATGACCTTCTCGATGGGGAAAATCGCCTTCTCGATGCGAATCTTCTTGATGAGAGACGACGAATCGACGATGGAGACCATGGCCGTGCACGTGGCCGTACTCATGAAACCGAAGAGGATGTTGCCGAGAATGACGTACAGCGGAAAGTGCTCGATGTTGAACTTGAACATGTAGGAGAACACCGCACTCATGATGACCATCATGAGCAGCGGGTTGAGGATAGACCAGACGATGCCCAAAACGCTGCGGCGATATTTGCGTTTGAAGTCCTTGGAGACGAGAGCGGAGAGCACACCCCAGTTCTTCTTGAACTTATTGCGCGCCATGTCGCTTTGTACGCTCGTTTCCATATCTGAAATAGCCTCTGCCCAGTTTCTACGCTAGACGTTGTACATGAACTCGAAGACGTCCTCACGCTGAATGACGACCTGCAGGTTGAGCGCCTCACCGTCGCGGGCGAGCAGCTCTTGCACCTTGTTGAAGCTTGCAACGTCCTCATCGAGCGTGACAAGCATGGTCATCGAGAAGATATCGTTGAGGACATTCTGCTGGATGTCGTCGATGTTGGCGCCGCAGTCGGCAAGTGTCGTGGCAATGGTCGCGACAATGCGGCTACGATCCTTGCCCAGGACGGTCACGACGGTTCTCGTTGGAGTCATCTTGTTCCCTTCAGATTTTTGTAACGCACATGGTACCGCAAATGCTCGCATACGCCACCCATGCATTTGCATATGGAATGGGGTTTTCGCCCACGGAAGGCGCTACTCGCCGACGTTGAGAATCGACTCCCGGAGCGACTCACTCAGATGCGCGCAGGGCGCGGTGTCCTTCCAGTTCTCGGGAGGCAGGCTGGGAAGGGCAACGATGAAGACCGCGCCGTGACCAGCCAGATTAGCCGCTTGCACGGTGCCGCCCATTGCCTCGGCAAGCGCCTTGACGATGGCAAGCCCCAGGCCGCTATTGCCGCTACCCTTGAAGCGTGCACGGCTCTGGTCGGCGCGATAGAAGCGGTCGAAAAGATGCTCGGGTGATTCGTCGCCGAAACCCGGCCCATCATCCTTGACGGCAATGACCGAGTGTCCCTCGTTGCAGGTAATCTCGACGCGCACGTGCCCGCCCTCGCCCGCAAAGCGGCTCGCATTCTCGATGAGGTTCACGAGAATCTGGTTGAGCGCGTCTGCATTGCCCATGACGTCTGGGGCCTCACCCACCACGGCGAGGTTCACGCCACGCTCCTCGACAAGCCCTTGCATGAGCAAGGCACAGTTATCGGCGATAGCGCGTAGATTGATACGCGTGAGCTCCATGTTTTCGCCCTCGGCCCGTTGCAAGGTGAGCAGATCGTTGGCCAGGCGCGTGAGTCGGTCGCACTCCTTGATGATCTGGTCGAGGAAGCGCTGCTGCATCTGCTCGGGGACATCTCCCTCGAGCAAGGTCTCGGCCGCGCCGCGAATGGCGGTGAGCGGCGTGCGGATCTCGTGACTTACGTCACTCACGAATTGCGCCTGCCGAGCCTCCTCGCTGCGCATTTCGTTGATGGTCTCGCGTATGAACGCGCGAACTTCATATGGCGGATCTGCCTGTTCGAAGAAGCGCAGGACCTCGGGCGGGACCTCGCCACCGAACATGTCCTGCGAATCGATCCTGTTGCCCGTATCGCCTGCAACCACGGCAGCCTCCTCGGTTCTATCGGTTCTTCTCGTAAACGAGTCGCAGGCCATGCAAGGTCAGACGCGGCTCGCGACGGGTGATGGTCTGGGAAAGCTCGGTGATCATGCCCGAGAAGCCGCCCGTTGCAATGACGGGCGCCTCGTAACCGAGCTCGTCGAAGATGGCGCGGACAAGGCCGTCGATACGCGCCACCTCGCCGAAGATGATGCCCGAGCGCATGGCGTCTATCGTGTTGGTGCCAATCGCATGGGCGGGCTCGACGATGTCGACCTGCGGCAGGCGAGCTGCATGGGTGAACATGGCATCTGCACCCGTGCCCATGCCAGGTGCGATGATACCGCCCATGAAGCGGCCCTTCTCGTCGATAACCTCGATGTTGGTCGTGGTGCCCAGGTCGACGACCACGACAGGCGCGCCCTCAAGCTTGATGGCGGCAATGGCGTCAGCCACGCGGTCGGCGCCGATCTCGGCCGGGTTGTCGTAGCGCATCGCAAGCCCCGTCTTGATACCGGGCCCCACGATGATGGGCTCGTGCCCGGTGATGCTTCGTGCGACGCTCGCCCAGCACTCGGTAAGCGCCGGCACGACCGAGGCGATAACCACGTCATCGCAAGACGAGATGTCGATATCGTTGAGCTTGAATTGCCCGATGAGCGAAAGCCTCACCTCATCGGCGGTATCTTGCGCGCGCGTCGTGAAGACCCAGTGGGCCACGAGCTCTTCGCCCTCGAAGAGGCCCATGGCGGTTTGCGTGTTTCCGATGTCCACGGTCAGAAGCATGCATTCTCCATCTCTCAAAACAGTTTCATTACAGCGTAGCGCGAGCTCTCCTTCAGCGCATACAATAGAACGTAATCGTAACAGGTAATGGTTGAGTGGAGCTTACCATGGATGAAAAAAGCGAACAGAGAATACTCGTCGTTGACGACGAGCAGGCAATAACCGATTTCGTCAGCTTTAACCTCTCGAAGGAGAACTACAAGGTCGATGTCGCACATAACGGTAACGAGGCCGTCGATATGGCCAACGCCAACGATTACGACCTCGTGATTCTCGACGTCATGTTGCCCGGTATCGACGGCTACGAGGTGTGCCGCCGCATCCGCACGAAGAGCAACGTGCCCGTGCTGTTTCTATCAGCACGCGACACCGAGCTCGACAAGGTCGTGGGGCTCGAGCTCGGCGGCGATGACTACCTTGCCAAGCCCTTTGGCATCCGCGAGCTACTTGCCCGCGTGCATGCGTTGCTGCGCCGCGCCCCGCAAGAGGCCGACACAAGCGCCGACGGCGTGCGCGTCCTCGACATTAGCGGCATCCATCTGGATGAGGCAGGGCATCATGCCACCTTCGAGGGCAAGGACATCGAGCTCACGCCGCGTGAGTTCGAGCTGCTGGTCACGCTCATGAGCCACGCGGGTACCGTGCTGGGCCGCGAGCAGCTGCTGCGCGAGGCGTGGGATTGGCAGTACGTCGTCGAGACCAAGACGGTGGACACGCATATCAAGCGCCTGCGTGACAAGCTGGCAAGCGTCGGGCTGGATCCCAACGTCATCGAGACCGTGCGCGGCTATGGCTACCGGTTCGTGAAGGACTTCAAGAACAAGTAGCGGTGCGGAAGATACGCTACGGTGAGAGCGGGTGGGCGCGATGCGCCTGCCCGCTTTTGTGTGTGGGAACGTTCGTTTTTTCGGTGCTTTCATATTCGTTTTTTCGGTGTCGCTGTATTCGTTTTTTCGGTATAATTATATTCGTTTTTACGGAAACACCTGTTTAGCAGACCTTCTGGGGGTCGGATTATGGGAGACACATCAAAGGGCATTGCACCACCTGCATACAGGCCACGAATTCTCGACGCAAAGGTCGAAAGATACCTGGAGCTCTTTGGCGCAGTCGAGATCTCCGGCACTAAATGGTGTGGCAAGACGTGGACCGCCCTTGCCCATGGCAAAAGCGTGACCTATGTCGACCGGGGCTCCAATCTCGATATCGTCGCAGCAGACCCCTCCTATGCGCTTGCCGGGGAAAACCCACATGTCATAGACGAATGGCAGCGCGTCCCGACAATCTGGGACACGGTACGCCATGCCGTTGACGATGCGGGCGGTGAAAAAGGGCTGTGGATTTTGACTGGATCGTCCACGCCCGCTGACCCGAACATGAGAAGCCATAGCGGAGCAGGGCGCATCGGACGAATTCGCATGCGTCCGATGACGTTACAGGAGTCCGAGGATTCGAGCGCAAGCGTCAGCTTGGCGGGCTTATTCGAAGGCCGGTTGCCTCGCGCGCAATGCAGTGATGGAATAGCAGCTATGGCAGAACTCGCATGCCGCGGCGGCTGGCCTGAAGAAGCATTCAAGCCCTCGCAAGACGCACTCATAGTCACGCGAGAATATTTGAGCCTCATATTCGAAGAGAGCATCCCACGCCTTGGCGGTGAAGCGGGATTTGCGCGCCGCGTTGCCACCTCCCTCGCACGTAATCTGGGACAGGCGGTCACGAACAAGACCCTGGCCGCTGACGTGTTCTCGCTTGCAGATGATCAGGATCCGACAGATGCGCAGATGCGGGAGGTCTCGCGATATCTAGAGCTTCTGAAGAAACTGTTTCTTATTGACGAGGTTCCGGGATGGGTTCCGGCGTCGCGCTCTCCGCTGCGCATGCGCACCAAGCCCAAATACTATTTTGCCGATCCTTCTCTTGCCGTAAGCCTGCTTGGGCTGAGTCCAACTGCGCTGCTGGAGGACTTTCAGACTTTCGGGCTTGTATTCGAGAATCTAGTCATGCGCGATCTGGACGTTTATTCCCGTGCTCTCGAGAATGTCGGCGATGTGCCACTGCGTTACTACCGCGACGATTCGGACCTTGAGGCGGATGTCATCATCGAGCGCGCAGATGGTAGCTGGGGTGCGGTCGAAATCAAGCTGAGCCAGGCGAAGGCAGAGGAAGCTGCGAAAAACCTTGTCCGATTGAGGGAAAAGCTTTTGGCTGACGGGCGCAAACGCACGCCTGCCCCAGCTTTTCTGGCGGTTGTCACCGGCGTAGGCGAAGCACCTTACCGCAGACCGGACGACGTTTGCGTGATTCCCATACGCGCCCTGGGAGCGTAACAGCTCATCACTCGATGACGAAGGCGTGCAGGTCGATGCCGCCGTCCTCGGCCGTCTTGCAGAGCTCCTCACCGGACATGGAGTCGATGTCGGCAAGGTCGAGGATGGCGGCGGGGAAACCGCCCATTATGGCGGTGCCGTAGTAGTCTCTCATGTAGTCTCGCAGCTTGTCGACGTCGATGGTGGCCATGGTTACCCCTTCAGCTTCTTAAACCGTTCGATGCAGTTGCCGATTTGGTATTGTCCGTCTAATAGCTAATCGCAACGTCAATTTCACAAATGGCTTGAGGCCTGGAAGAGAATTGCAGAGAGAATTACGACAATGCGCGTCACCCCATAAAACGCGAAAGTCGGGTCCCGCGAACACGCAGGCGCACCGACTTTCACTTCCAAACCCCCGCAGGGGCGGCATCTAACTTGTAGTGTACCAGCTTGGATGAAGACGATATAAGCTCGGTAACGATATTTAAGATTGCAGATGTTGAAGTAAGGCGATCTTCCTCCGCACCCTTTGTAATTGCCTCCTAGTTCACTCCGTGCCAGCCGACGCCCTCGTCCTGCCAGCCGAGGGAAAGGAGCGTCTGGAACTCGCCCCAGTCCGTCGTGTAGTGATGGTTGTAGGCGCGGTACAGGGGGACGCTCTCGGCCTCGTCGGAGAACCAGCCGCCCTCCTCCCAGGTCCAGCCCACCGAGACCAGCATGTCGCGCTCGGTCTCGCTCGTGGTGTAGTGGTGCTCTCCGGCGAAGGAGTTGTAGAGGCGATAGACCCGGATGCCGGACGTGGGCGCGGTCCAGCCGATTCCCTCGTCGTTCCAGCCGGCGGTGATCACGGCGTCTCGCTCCACAGTGGAGGCGGTGTAGAAGTGCTCGCCGGAGTTGGGGTTGTACAGGCGGTACATCGCCTGCGTACCCACGGGCTCGGGGTCGGTGGCGCCGGGATCCGAAGGCTCGGGATCGGCACCAGGGTCGACGCCTGGGTCGGTCGCACCGGGGTCGTCGGGAGCCGGGTCGATGGTGCCGGGGTTCTCTGGTTCAGGATCCGTCGTGCCAGGCTCGACCGGTTCCGGATTAGCCGGCTCAGGATCGCCAGGCTTGGGATCAACCGGCTCGGGCGCGAGAATCTCGTAGCTCGCGGTCTTCGTACCCGCATATTTTCCCTTGCCGATGACGACTACCGTCTTGGTACCAGCGTTGATTACATCGGAGGGATAAGAGACCGTGTAATCGGTGTCCTCGACCAGCATCTTGCCACCAGCCGTCACCGTCACAGCAGGCTTCTTCTCTGCACCGTCATAGATATATTTGGTCACGTCGAGAGCAACAGAATCTATCTGCACTCGCTCGGGGACATAACCGGCCTCCTCGATCTTCATGGGAGCCTCGGCCACGCCATAAGAAGACACGATGCCAATCGTGTGGTTGCCTTTGGAAAGAGTTGCCAAATACTCTGGCTTGAACTCGACGATCGTGGAGCCTTCCCTCACGTCATAGTTCACCGGATCGACGATTTCCCCGTCCATGCGCACCTCGACAAACTCGGAGATTGGGGCGCTGGAGCGGAACACCACGGGCTCCTCGATACCGGGCGACCAAACCACATCACCGACGGCATCCATGATGACAGGAACAGATATCCTCGAATACGTGTCGGCGACGTTGTCCCTCGTGGTCGCGATCTGGCTGGAGGTGTAGTCCCTGCCCTCTGCAGAGGAGCGCCACCAGATGCCGGGAAGCGTACAGCCGTTCCTACCGGACACCGGCGTGAACGAGAACGATGCGCCGACCTTGACGCTCGAGAGCGAGGAGCAGCCGGAGAACATGCTCCCCATGCCCGTCACGGCCGAGGTGTCGAAGCTCGACAGGTCCAGGGAGGCCAGCGACGAGCAGCCGGAGAACATGCCGCCCATGTCCGTCACGGCCGAGGTGTCGAGGGGGGGTCAGGTCGAGGGAGGCGAGCGACGAGCAGCCGTCAAACATTGCGAACATGCTCGTCACGCTAGAGGTGTCGAGGCCAGAAAAATCGACAGACGCAAGTCTAGCACAGCCTCTAAACATACCTTCCGCATCCGAAGATGCCTTGACGCCATGGGAAAAAGTGGCAGTAAGCACCCTGCTTTTGTAAGGCTCCCACGGATTAGTGTCCGTGCCTAGCCAATCCGCAACGAAGCCTTCAAGTTCGCCGCTAACGCCGTCAGTCGGGCGGACGACAAGATTGCCGTCGGCGTCTATCTCCCAAGTGCACGCGCCGCTCGTGCCGCTTGCCGGCAGCGTGGCCTGTGCGGTCAGTGGCGCATCTGCATCACCCGCTGGCTCTGCCGATGCATAGACAGGAATAAGAGACGCAACGAGGAGAATAGAGACAAATGCCGCCAGGATGCTCCTCGTGACAGATGTACAGGCTTTCACAGACATGGCAGCTCCAATCACTCCGAATCGAGATTGCTCGTTCGCACGCTTCAATCGCCAAGAACATATCGCCCAAAATCGCAATTCTGTTGCGCAACAATTTTGTAGCG
>CABURF010000021.1 GCA_902493755.1 uncultured Coriobacteriia bacterium | reverse complement strand
TCCGTCAGCAAACTCCGCGAGCACGTCGCAAACGGCCTCGACACTCTGCTCGCCTGCATAGCCAAAGCAGCCATCGAGTTTGCCATGGATGGTGCTGGATAAGAACTCGAACCCGCAGAGGAAGTTGAGCTCTCGCTCAATGACAGGATCGAGCTCTTCGACACAAATGACCTCGTCAACCGCCTCAAGAAATTCGGTCGCGAGTTTGGCGGGAAAAGGATAGGGCGTTCCGATTTTAAGTACGGGCAGCTCGAGCCCGCACATCTCGAGGGCCTCCATCACATAGTGGTACGAGATGCCACCACAGGCAATGCCAAGCGCAAAGCGCGTCTCGTCACGCTGCTCGAATGCACGTGCCGCCTCTTCGCGCGATATACCGGGAATCTCGATGCGGTTGGGGCGGTAGCCGAAGGAGAGCTCATCGGCGATAGCTGCCGCACGCTTCTCGACCTTGCCGTGGTTCAGAAAGCTCGTGCGCGGAAAGACGACCCAGCGTTGCGTATCTTTCGCGAAACCGCTCGGAACATGACGCTCCCAGGCAGCATCATCGTCATCTCGCGTGGGATTTGCGAACTCTGCCCCGCAATCGGCTACGCCGCCACGCGTCTTGACGGTGCCGCAGGCGTGACTTACGCGCGTGGTCGGGCGCACGATAACGGGCGTATGGTGGCGCTCGGAGAGCTCGAAGGCGTCCTGGATCATGCCGTACGCCTCGCCGGGACTCGCCGGGTCGAAGATCGGCACCTTGGCAAACTGCGCAAAATTGCGTGTGTCCTGTTCGGTCTGACTCGAAATGGGACCGGGATCGTCGGCCACAACGATGACGAGGCCACCTTCGACGCCGATGTACGAAAGCGTCATAAGTGGGTCGCTCGCGACATTGAGACCAACCTGCTTCATCGTGACGAGAGCACGTGCGCCAGCATAGGCTGCGCCCGCGGCCGCTTCGAGGGCAGCTTTCTCGTTGGTAGACCACTCGACATGAACGGAGCCATCGTTGTGCTTGGCAATGGTCTCAAGCACCTCGGTCGAGGGCGTGCCAGGATATCCGCTCACGAAGTTGACGCCCGCATGCATAGCGCCGAGCCCGAGGGCTTCGTTTCCCATGAGCAACTTAACTGGCATGTCGTATCTCCTCATCCGCGTCTTCTCGGCAGGCTTCCCGATAGCGTTTGCGTGCCGAGTCGTGTGCTCGGCACAGTTCGATACATGGTACCATCTATCGCACGTTCACCTTACCTTGGAGTTTCGCATGGAAATTCGCTATATCGACACGCGTGGCAACACACAGGAACCCTTGACCTTTAGCGAGGCGCTTCTGAAGGGAATTGCCTCGGGAGGAGGCCTTTTCGTTCCCGAGGAACTGCCTTCGATGACGCTCGACGAAATCGTCTCGCTCGCCAGCATGCCCTATGCCGAGCGGGCGGCGTTCGTGTACGAGCGCTTTGGCGTCGACTTCGACAATGCGGAGCTCGGCGGCCTCATGCAACGGGCATATAACGAGAACTTCGACACACCGGACATCTGTCCGGTCGTCAGCGTTGCCGATGGCATGCATGTGCTCGAGCTGTGGCATGGCCCCACCTGCGCCTTCAAGGATATGGCGCTTCAGTGCCTGCCGGTGTTCTTCTCGGCATGCGTTGACAAGCATCGTGCTGCGGGTGGCGCGGATAACGATTACCTCATCGCCGTGGCGACAAGCGGCGATACCGGCAAAGCGGCGTTGCAGGGCTTTGCAGATCGCGATCACATCTCCATTGTCGTCTTCTATCCAGATGGCGGCGTGAGTGATATTCAGTTCAAGCAGATGGCCACGCAAGAGGGCGACAACGTCTGCGTCTACGGCGTGCGCGGCAACTTCGATGATTGCCAGACGAGCGTCAAGCGCATGTTCGACGACGCGACCTTCAACGCGCACTTGCTCGACACGCGCAATATCGCGCTGTCCTCGGCCAACTCGATCAACTGGGGCCGTTTGTTGCCGCAGGTCGTGTACTACATCAGCGCATATTCCATAATGGTCAAGGACGGCGTTGTGGCCGCCGGTGATCCCATTGACGTAACGGTTCCCACGGGCAACTTCGGCAATATCCTCGCCTGCTGGTATGCCAAGCAGCTCGGCGTGCCCATCGATCGCATCGTCTGCGCGAGCAACGCCAATCGTGTGCTCGCCGATTTCATCGAAACGGGCGTTTACGATATCAGCGATCGCCCCTTCATGCTCACGCCCTCGCCTTCGATGGACATTCTCGTTTCGAGTAATCTCGAGCGCCAGCTCTTCGAGCTCACGGGGCGTGATGCCGCAGCTATCCAGGGGTGGATGGATGACCTGCGCGAGAAGCGACGCTTCGAGCTTGACGAAGAGACCTTCGCCGCGCTCCGGCAGAATTACTGCGCGGGTTCAGTCGACAGCGACACCTGCCTGCAGACCATTCGTGACGTCTTCGAGCAGCATGACTACCTGCTCGACCCGCACACGGCCGTCGCGTGGAAGGTCGCCGAGCAGCAAAAAGGCAGCAATCCCATGCTCATCGCCTCGACGGCCAACTGGGCAAAGTTTGGCAGCAACGTATATCGAGGGCTAGCCGGGATCCCAGCAGACGAGCCGCTTCCCACCGATGCGGAGGAGCTTACCGATGTGCAGCTCAACCGCAAGGTATACGAGATGACACGCGTGTGCCCCATTCCGCCGCAGCTCGATGAGCTTGACGACAAGGCAATCCGTTTCACGACAGTGATTGACGGAGACGTGGCGGCAATCGAAGACGCGGTTACCGATTTCATAGGATAAACACGAGCGTATGAAGGGTTAACCGTTCGCCACCGCAAATAGCCTTTGCTCAGCTTAATCTTGAAATCCGATAAAAATCTTGTTATCCATGTAGATAGCGTTAAAGGTGTTTATCGGGCAATTCATCAGTGCGAATCTACAGGACAATTTACCGAGAGGATTCATCATGGCCGATAAGAAAAATCTGCACGCACAAGTCAAGCTCATGGTTAGTGCTACCGAGGATCGCAAGGGTCCGACATTTGGCAAAGGTGCGGCGACCCTTCTCCACGGAATCGAAGAGAACGGCTCGTTGAACAAGACGGCCAAGAACCTCCACATGGCCTATAGCAAGGCGTGGAGCATGATCAAGAAGGTCGAAGAGGGCCTCGGCTTCCAGCTCATCGAGCGCTATGGTGCCCGTGGCTCCAAGCTCACCGAGGACGGCGAGGAGTTTCTCAAGCTCTACGACATCTATGACAAGAAGGTCGAAGCATACGCCGACAAAGTCTTCCGCGAGACCTTCAAGGACTTCTAGAATCTCGAAACAAAACGGGACAAATGGACAGGTCATTTGTCCCACTAGAAAAGGAAGCCGCCCGATAAGGCGGCTTTCCTCGTTTGGTAACCGACGCAGGCGGATTCGAGTGAGGCAAGCCCGCCTGCGTCATGCAAGTCACGAGCCCGAGTTACTCGCGCTTGATGGTATCGACCTCGACACCGATTTCGTTGGCACTTTTGGCAACGTACACAAAACCGACCTCGCCATCTACAGGCAGCTCGTTGTAGGCGACCATCTCGGCGATTTCCACGGGAGTCGCACTCTTGGGCTCGGTCTCGAGCAGATATGCGGTATCTGCTCGACGCGCCATGGCCTTCGCAAAGTCCTTGGTACCCACGAAGACCTCCTGCTTGTACGGGTTGACCCCAAGCTTCTTGGCGCGGTAGATGATGTAGCCGAGGGCCAGAATGTTCGCCACCAGGGCAATGACCGAAACGACCGTGTTTACGGCTGGATTGTTGACCGACTGCACGGCGAAGACGGAGTCGTTGACGAACATGGGGAGCATCTGGCAGAACATGCACCACATCGAGAGTGTGAAGGCGCGGTTCTGGATCCAACCACCCTTGTTCCAGAGCAAGCCGGCGATTGTCGGAGCAAGCAGCAGGGCAATGCCGCAATACCAGGAGTGGGTGGGCAGGCAGTTGTAGGTGTAGCAGAAGTTCCAGAGGTCGTAGGCGATGATGAAGACCCACGTCATGTCAGGCCACAGCATATCCTGGCGCTTCTTGGAGATGTAGATGCCGAACCATCCGGTCATGCAGAAAATGTTGAGCAGACCGGCCACGCCATTGAAGACGTTGAAGATGCCGCCGTTAAGCACGACACCCTCACTCGACACCCAACTGCTGTCCCAGGCACGAAATGCGCTCTCGAAATCGGACACGACCGCGATCAGGATGTTGATGGCAACAATCACGAACGGAAACGCCTTGAACCAGTGCGAGCGGCCAATCTTTCCCCAGCCGTACTTGAGCATCATGAAGCCGACGCAGCCGGCCGTCGCCGCGTACACCTTCGCGTAGTGGAACCAGCTGTTCATGTCGGTGTGGGTCGGGTTGTTCAATGCCCATTCGGCACCCATGGCGGCGCCGACCTCGACAGCGATGCAGTAGACGGTCATCGCAGCGCACACGCCGAAGAACATGAAACAGCCGCCAAACTTCGAACGCCGGGCGAACTCATTGCAGATGATAAGGGCCGCCAACACCATGATGAGACCCATCCATTGAAATGGGGCGTTTGCCCCGTATACGTCAAACAGCATTTCTCATCCTCCTTGTCTATGGTCTATCCATGTGGAGCGTCTGCGCAATTACGTCGGCGATGACAGCATCGTCGGCATCCGGATGCTTGCGTAGATATCCGATGACACCCAATATGAGCACGTAGAACGTCTCGTATAGGTGATCAATCCGCACGTCGTGCAAGTCCGCATAATCACGGACGGTCGTATCTATGATGTAGCGCGTCGTCTCATCCGCGACGCGATTCACAAACTCGAGGTAGAGTGCGGCGTTCTCGCGCGAGGACAGAGCGATATGGAAGGTGTCATCTTCGAACAGACCAATGCGCAACAGCTTAACGATGGTGCTGAGCGCGTGGTCGATATCGCCTTCGATGCGTTCATCGTTCCAGTTCGCGAGAGCCTCGACGTAATCCTGGGTATAGTCGTCTATAACGGCAGACGTGACGGCATCCTTGTCGGGAAAGTAGTGGTAGAAGAGCGTCCGCGTGACGCCCACGCGCTCGGTAATGTCCTTCACGGTCGTGTGGGAGAGGCCGCGCTCCTCGTAGAGGTCGCGGGCTGCAGCGATGATCTGCGCCCTGCGCGCGTCACTGCGATTGGCCATTGTGTCATCTGGATTCATCGCGCGTCTTCCCATCTCCCGATTTACGTATTAGGCTATCGCTCCGGTCGACACGGGGTCAATGAACAGAATTGACGAAACGTCAATGAGAGACAACGGAGACAACATGCCTGGCACTCTGTCTCAAAAGGTAGCCAAAGGCATCGATTGTCGATGATTTGAGACAGCGCGTCAGGCACGCCTCGTCTAAAAAGAGAAGCCGCCCGATAAGGCGGCTTTCCTCGTTAATCGCGTGTCATGGATACGGCGCTATTGGGTGCCCGTGGGTGCCTCGCCCTCGCCGCCACCGGCTGTATCTCCTCCGCCGGTGCTATCACCACCAGTTGCATCTCCACCACTTGGGGTATCGGGAGCCGGATTGGAGGGATAGGGCGAAACAGCAACCGTGATCGTGATGCTCGAGCCCTTAGCTACCTCGGTACCACCGGAAATGCTCTGGCTGATGACTTCACCCTGAGCGCCTTCAGTAGATGACTCGTACGTGACGGACACGCTCAACCCGCGGCCTTCAAGGGCTGACACCGCATCGACCTCACCAATGCCCACGACGCTCGGCACAAGGACGTTTTCCTTCTTCTTGCCCGTCGAAACGGTGTAGGTAACCTTGGAACCAGCCTCAACCTGCGAGTTGACGAGCGGATCCTGGGCACAGACCTTGCCAGCCTCAACAGTGTCACTGCTGTCCTGCTTGGATTCACCTACGAGTCCCAACGCAGCGAGCTGCTGCTCTGCCTCCGAGGCCGTAAGCCCCGTGAGATTGGGCACGGTGACAAGATTGCCGCTCGTCTTGCCCGACGAAATCACAAGGTCAACAGTCGAGCCGGGCTCCACATGGGAGTTTGCCGTCGGGGTCTGACTAATGACCTTACCCTTCTCGACCGTCTCGCTGATGTCGAGCTTGATCTTACCGACCTTAAGTCCGACAGTATTCAGCGACTTGCGGGCTTCCTGCTCGGTCTGCCCTTGGAGGTTGGGCACGGTGACGGACCCGCCCCCAAAGAGGCCTGCGCCATTGGCAACAAAGAAGCCAATCCCGGCGATGAGGATAATGGCGATAATCGCGATGATGACGTTACGCTTCGTGTTGCTATTGCGTGACGGCGGCTGCTGCATGCCACCACGCCCACCACCGGGCATGATGGTGGTCTGCCCCGGCGTGGGCATAACGGTCGTTTGATCGACGCCGTAAGCGCCGGCACCGGCAACGGCATAGCCAGGGTTAAGGACCTGAGTCTCGGCCGAAGCGCGACCCGACAGGTAGTCGTCGATGGCTCGCTGCATCTCCTTGGCGGTGGCAAAGCGATCGTCGGGGTTCTTCTCGAGTGCCGTCATGATGATGGCCTCGAACTGCGGGTCGATGTTGGGGTTAATCTGACGCGGCGGCACGGGCAGATCACTCACCTGCTTCATGGCAACCGAGACCACGTCCGCGCCATCAAAGGGCAGTTGGCCCGTTGCGGCCTCATAGAGCACGATGCCGAGCGAGTAGAGGTCACTTGCCGGCGTAAGCTTCTTGCCCTGGGCTTGCTCGGGGCTCACGTAATGCGCGGTACCCAAAACGGACGAATCCTGCGTCATACCAGGATGCCCGGCTTGCGCAATGCCAAAGTCCATGACCTTCACGTTGCCATCGCCCTGCACCATGATGTTGGCGGATTTGATGTCACGGTGGATGATGTCGTATCCATGAGCGACGGAGAGCGCGGAGCACACCTGCGAACCGATTTCTGCAACCTTGCGCGGGTGGATATTGCCACGCTGCTGGATGGCGGTCTTGAGATCTGTGCCGCGCACGTACTCCATAACGATGTAGTACGAATCGCCATCGCGACCCCAATCGTAGATGTTGACGATGTAGGGGCTGCTCAGATTGGCGGCGGCCTGTGCCTCCTGCCTGAAGCGTGCGGCGAAGTTGGGATCTGACGCATACTGCGGAAGCATCACCTTGACGGCGACAGTCCTGCCAAGCGTTGAATCGGTGGCTTTGTAAACCTCTGCCATGCCGCCCATACCGATTTTCTCGGTAACTTGATAGCGGTTTCCCAATGTCCGATTAACCACGTTTATACTCCCTGTCGCTTGTAATGCGAATGCGCGCGTTCGCATACCATCAGGCATTCTACCAATCTAGTAGCTGCCGTATCTGCATAATGTCGAAAAAAGCGCTTTGCCTGCATATCTAGAGTGCCCCCAATTCCCTCAGGGCAGCTAGGAACACCGTTGAAGCCTTGGGCGCTGCGACGTCTCCGCCGCTATCACCTTCCTCGATGACGATGGCAACGGTCACGCTGCGACCGTTGGCCTGCGCCGTACCGACAAACCAGGCATCGGATTTCTCCTTGCCTGTCTCGGCCGTACCCGTCTTGCCGATGACGTTCGCACCGTCGACGCGGGCTTGCGTACCCGTGCCGCTATCCACGACGCCCGCAAGAATCTCCTGTTCGGTCTTGGCGGTCTTCTCCGAAATCGTCTGGCCCATGATCTGGGGGCGCGTCTCGAAGGTCGTCGACCCGGAAGCGGACACCACCTTCGACACGATGTAAGGATGCAGGGCCACGCCATTGTTCGAAATCGCCGCCATGCAGACAGCCATCTCCATGACCGTGGCCTGGGGCCCTGCGGGGCTTTCATGCTCGCCGACAGGCTGACCATCGCCGGCCCAGGCGGTCTCCCAGCGGGTCATTTCATTGGGATCGGGCATGAGCGAGGTGGCGAGGTTGAAATCGAGCGCCACGGAATCACTGTTGAAGCCAAACTTCTCGGCATAGGTAACGAGGTTCTTGGCGCCGAGCTCGTCGGCGATTTGCGCAAAGGCCGTGTTGGCCGACAGCGCGGTGGCCTCGGCAACGGTGACGCGGCCGTACGCATGGTTCTTGTAGTTGGTGATGGGCGCATTGCCGATATCAATCGAGCTGGGGGCACTGTAGACGGTGTCAGGCGTGACCGTGCCCGTGTCGAGGGCGGCGCCGAGCGTGACGATCTTGAAGGTCGAACCCGGTGCGTAGAGCGTTTGCGTCGCGCGGTTGACGAGCGTTCCCTCCGTGCTGAGCGACGAACCGGTGAGAATGCTCTCGACATTGTTGTTGTCATAGGTCGGCGTGGATGCCTCAGCAAGCACGGCACCCGTGGCGGTGTCGAGCACGACGCATGCGCCCTTCTGACCATAGAGAACGCCTTCGGCGGTACGCTGGATCTTCGAGTTGATGGTGAGCACGACATCGTTGCCCTGCGGTTTCTCGCCTGCGTAGGCGCGGACGGCGTCGCCGATCGTCTCGAAATGCTCCTCACCTACGAGAGTGGAGCCCATCGTGTTCTCGACGCCAGTGCTGCCGAAGCGCTGCGAGGTGTAACCGACGGCATGGGCAGCGAGCGAGCCTTGCGGATAGACGCGTTCATAGGTGCCATCCGCCTGCGGAATGGATTCGGCGAGCACGACGTTATCAGAGGTGACAATCGCGCCACGCTGCTGCTCGGCGATGCGCTGCAGCGTGTGGTTGTTGCCGCTACGGTTCTGCAAGTCATCGGCTTGCACGACCTGCATGTAGGTGAGGTTGGCGATGAGGGCGGCAAAAAGCAGCGCAAAGACGGTGATGAGCCTGGTAAGGCGCTTGCCCAGAGCCGAGCGACCCAGAACGCCCGTCTCACCCGGCGTCTTGATCGTGGTTGTGCTCGTCATCTCGGTTTGCAGACCGGTTCCCTCATTGCCGGCGCAGAGCAGCAAACCGACGATGATGAAGCTCGAGAGCAACGACGAGCCACCTTGGCTCATGAAGGGGAGCGTCAGACCCGTAAGCGGGATAAAGCCCGTGACGCCACCGATGATGATGAAGGCCTGCAAGCAGATGGACGTGGTGAGACCGACGGCCGTGAAGGCCGCCATGTCGGATTTGGCGCGTGCCGCGGTAAGAAATCCGCGCACGGCAAAAAGCATGAACAGGAAGATGACGCCCGATGCGCCGAGCAGACCCATCTCCTCGGCGATGGCCGAGAAAATGAAGTCGCTCTCCACCTCAGGAATGAAAGTGGGCATGCCACGGCCGATACCGCAACCAAATAAGCCGCCATCGGCAAGCGAGTACAGCGACTGCACGAGCTGGTAGCCCGAGCCACCTGGGTCGGCAAAGGGGTTGAGCCAGATTGCGATGCGCGTCTGCACGTGCGGAAAGAGCGTATAAAGACCCACGCCGCCAATGGCGACGAGCACGATACCGATGAGCACGTAGGAAAGCCTGCCGGTGCAGACGTAGACCATCATGAGGAAGATCCCAAAGAACAGCAAGGCGCTTCCCAAATCGCGCTCGAGGATGACGATGAGCATGGCGATGATCCACATCGCAAGCAACGGCACGAGCGCGCGGAAGTCAGGATACTTGAGACCCGAACGGCTGCGGCGCATGACGCTCAGCAGCTCGCGGTTGTCGGCGAGATAGGCGGCGAGGAACAGGACGACGAAAATCTTGGCGATTTCGCCTGGTTGGAAAGAAAGCCCGAAAATCGACAGCCAGATGCGCGAGCCGTTGTACTCCGCTCCAATAAACGGAACGACTGGCAGCAACAGCAATATGAGGCCGAAGAGCAAGCAGGTGTACTTGTAACGCCCCAGGCGCTCGACGCTGGGTACGAGAATAATGGTCGCGACCATGAGCGCGATGCCGGCAAAGAGCCAGATGATTTGACGTCCTGCACTATCGGGCGCGAGACGCAGCACGAAGCATATGCCTATGCCGCACAGCAAAAACGCGATGGGCAGGATTGCCGGGTCTGCGTTGGGCGCAAATCGGCGCAGCGCCAGATGCGCGACGAAGAAGCTCACGACCAACGCGATGGGCACGGCAAAGGAGTTGAACGTCAACGGTGTGTTCGCGTTGACGAGCAACATGAGGAATAGCAGCAACAATACGGGTGTTGCTGCTATGAGAAGCCATAGCTCTGTCGTCCGGCGTGAACGCACGATTAGCCCTTCGTGGTCTGCAGACGGAACTCGGAAATCTTCTCGTTTGCCTCGTCAAGTGAGTTGGCGGAAATGCCGTTCT
>CABURF010000020.1 GCA_902493755.1 uncultured Coriobacteriia bacterium | reverse complement strand
ATCACGAGAGTGGAAAGATCCTGCACGTGCTCGGGAGCGCCAAGCTGATAGAGCAGGATGGCGAGCTCATGTACCAACGTTTTCTGCTGGATTATTCCGATCAGAAACACGAGGAGGAACGTCGCGAGCAGCGTCAACAGTCCTTTATACGCGCGCTGGGCGTAAACTACCTAATCGTGTGCTCGTTCGACTTGAATACCGGTAGAGGAGAGCTGCTGCGTGTCTCGGACAAGGCGGACGAGGAGCTGAGAGGTATCTTTGAGGGATCCTTGACCTACGAGAAGTCTCTCTACGATTATGTGAACACTCGAGCATTGCCCGACGATCGCTCCGTGCTGTGCGACATGCTCGCGCGCGATCGCGTTCGCGAGGAGCTCGAGGAACGCAAGCGCATCAATGTCATGTACCGCTCGTTTGTCGATGGCGTGATGGGATATCGTCAGGTAACGCTCGTGCGTGCCGGATCGTGGACGGACGATTCCGATGGTGACCGCCTGGTGGTCATGGGCTTGCGCAACGTCGATCGCGAGACGCGCGAAGAGATCGAGCGAAAGGAACAGCTCGAAGAAGCGCTGCAACGCGCCAACCGTGCTAACGAGGCAAAGAGCCTGTTTCTCTCCAACATGAGCCATGACATCCGTACGCCCATGAATGCCATCATCGGCTTCACGACGTTGGCAACCAACCACATCGATGATGTCGAGCGCGTCGAGGACTACCTGAACAAGATCCAGGCTTCAAGCACGCATTTGCTTGAGCTCATCAACGACATTCTTGACATGAGCCGTATCGAATCAGGAAAGGCTTCGGTCGAGGAGAAGCCGTGTGATCTCGTAGAGGTGACGGAGCATCTTGGCTCCATCGTCCAGTCTGAGGTTGGCGAGAAGGGCCTGCACTACGATGTCGACCTCTCTGGGTTGCATCATCCAATTGTCATGTGCGACGAGCTCAAGCTCAAGCAGGTGCTGCTCAATATACTCGGCAATGCCGTCAAGTTCACGCCTCCCGGCGGCTCGGTCTCGTTTTCGATATCCGAAGTCACGTCCGATACCGATGGGAAGGCAAATTACACGATAACGATAGCCGATAGCGGCGTCGGCATGGACGAAAGCTTCATCAGGCACATCTTCGACCCATTTGAGCGCGAGCAGACCTCGACGCTTTCGGGCACGCAGGGCACTGGCCTGGGCATGTCCATCGCCAAGCGCCTTGTGGACATGATGGGCGGGGAGATCGGCGTGGCTAGTGTGAAGGGTGAGGGGAGCACCTTCAGCGTGACGTTGCCTCTTGAGGTATTGGAGAAGAGCGCCACTTCTACCCAAGAGGGACACGTGCATCAAGAGCTTTCCGAGCAGGTGCGTGGCCTGCGCATCCTGCTTGTGGACGATAACCTTCTCAACCGCGAGATTGCCACCACCTTGCTGGAGGATGCGGGCTTCGTGGTCGAGCAGGCGGTTGATGGAAAGGACGCGATCGAGCCGGGCTATTACCAGCTCGTGCTCATGGATATTCAGATGCCGGTCATGAACGGGTATGAGGCTGCGGCTATCGTGCGCTCCATGGACGATCCGGTTATCTCGCATATTCCCATTTTGGCCGTGACTGCCGATGCGTTCGAAGAGGATCGCCAGAAAGCGATTGATTGCGGTATGGATGGGCATATCGCCAAGCCAATCGAGATTGACGGTCTGCTGGCTGCGTTGGAGGGCGTCCTGCTTCCTGCATAAACGTGCGCTTCGCCTCTCCGCGCATTCCGTCTTCGAACGTCTCGTGACCTTTGGCATTCCCTCTGCATCGCGATATAATCGATGTGTTTTTTCATTACGATGAGGGAGACCAACATGGCCAAGAAACTAGTTGCAGTTTTCGTGACGCTTGCCTGTGCATGCACGCTGTGCCTCGCGCTTGTCGGTTGCGGCGGCGGAGACTCCAAGGCGAACTTCGTCGGCGCTTGGGAGCTCGAGACAATCGAGGACGCGGATCTGGGCACGGTCGACGCGACTATCCTCAAGCAAATGAACATGCCCATCAACATGACGCTCAACGAGGACGGATCGGCAGACTTCATCATGTTTGGCCAGAGCATTGACGCTACTTGGAAGGTCGATAGCGCTACGCAGATGACGCTTACGCTCGCCGGTGAGGGTGATGCCATCTTCACGCTGGCGGAAGGCAAACTCACGAGCGATGATGGCGAGACAACGATGATCTTCGCACGGGGTGACCAGGCGTCATAGCCATCTCGCGCAATCATTTCATCGTGAAGTAGGGCCCGCCTGCATATGCATGCGGGCCTTCATATACGAGAGGGAGGGCAATCGTATGAGCGAAGCTGTTCGGCGCCCGGCTGCCGACATGGGAGTCGAGACCATCGCAACGGTATGCGGTGGGTGCCATAACACCTGTCCGATGTTCGTTGACGTGCGCGATAACCACATCGTGTTTGCGCACGGCGTTCCCGGCAACAAGCGCACGAATGGCGCCCTGTGCTCCAAGGGGCTCGCTGCGCCGCAGATTGCGCACGATCCGCGTAGGGTCATATATCCCATGCGTCGTGTGGGGGAGCGCGGCGGTGGCGAGTTCGAGCGAGTGAGCTGGGACGAGGCGCTTCGCGAGCTGGCTACGCACATCAACGAGGCTGTCAAGCAATATGGTCCCACGTCCGTCTCCATCTGCCGCGGTCAGGCCTGCGGTTGGGGCTTTACTTACGACATGACGCAGCGCTTTGCGCACTGCGTGGGCACCGAGGTGGGGATGGGTGCTTCAGAATGCTTCGTGCCGCGCGCGATTGCCGAGGGCATGACCTACGGCGGTATGCCGTCCTTCGTCGACTACCCCAATGTCGACCTCATGATCTTCTGGGGCAAGCAGCCGGCGTTTTCATGTGCGCCTGCCATTAAGAAGATCTACGATGCACAGGAACGCGGAGCCAGGCTCGTCGTCATTGACCCGCTGCATTTTCATCTTGGCGTCCATGCCGACACCTTCATCCAGGTCGAGCCCGGTACCGACCTCGCCATGATGCTTGCCATGATTCATGTCATCGTCAACGAGGGTCTCTGGGATCGCGACTTTGTCGACGAGTATACCAACGACCCAGGTCTCGCCAAGCTCACGGCGCATATCAACGGCGACAACAAGCTTGGCATTGCGTATACGCCGCAGTGGGCAGCCGAGATTTGCGGTGCTCCGGCCGATGCCATCACGGCGCTAGCCCGCGAGTACGCGACCACGCCACGGGCCTCCATCACCTCCGGGCACGGCCTCGAGGGGCGTGTAAACGTCACGCAGACCACGCGTGCGCTCTGCATCCTGCGTACCATCACGGGCCATCTTGACCGCGAAGGCTGCGATCTTTTCACGCAGAAGAGCCCGGCGCGCAATCCGGAGTTCACGCTCATCGATAAAGTGCTGCCCGATTTCGAGCCTGCCGGTCCCACGATGATGTTCCACGTTCCGCCTTACAATCCTGAAGACTCGCGTTTCCCGCTGCTCTTCAATGGCCAGGGACTGCTGCCTACCCCCGACGTTCTGCGCACCATGGCCGAAGGCAAGATCAAGGTCGCCATCTTCCAGGGTGCCAATCCGGTTGTCACGCAACCACAGCCCGATGTCACCATGGCCGCGCTTGCCAAGGTCGACTACATCGCGACCATCGATCCGTACCTGAGCGAGACCGCCAAGTGCGGAGATCTTGTTTTACCGGCGGCAACTTACCTCGAGCGCACCGAGCCCGAGTGGTTCAAGTCCGATTCGTGGTTCCCGGAGATCACCCTGCGCCAGAAAACCGTGCAAGTGGGGGAGGCCAAGCCGGACACGCAAATCATGATCGAACTCGGGCGTGCTTGCGGCTTTGCCGAGGAGTTCCCCAGCGAGGACATCACCTGGTACATCGACGAGTGCCTCAAGCCCTCGGGCATCACCTACGAGCAGCTGCTCGCTCATCCGCATGGGCTCGAGTACGGCAGCATTGAATACGAGAAGTTCACGAAGGCGGGTTTCCGTGCACCAGGAGGCAAGGTCAACATCGTCTCCAAGACACTGCTTGAAAACGGCTTCGATGGGCTTCCCAACTGGGAGGATAGCTCCGAATCTCCACGTAGCAAGCCCGATCTTGCCGAGGAGTACCCCTATGTCGTGTTCACGGGCCGCTCCGGCCCCATGTACGTGCACGAGCAACGTCGCACGATTCCATGGCTGCGCGAGATGCAGCCCGAGGCGCGCGCGATGGTCAACAGCGACCGTGCCGCAGCGTTGGGTATCGAGGACGGAGATTGGCTCAAGGTGAGTTCGCCGCGCGGGTCAATCACAATCAAGGCCGAGGTCACTCCCATACTCAAGGAGGACTGGGTCTATGTTCCCGGTGGTTGGGTCGATGCCAATTACAACTACCTCGGCATTGACGATGATCTTGACCCGATCTCGAGCCAGGCGAACTACCCCATGTGCCTCGGTGCTATCGAGAAGCTCTAGGGAGGCGGCCATGTTCTACGAACTTCACTTTGATGTCAATCGCTGCGCACAGTGCTTTGCCTGCGAGGTTGCCTGCAAGTCGGCTCACGGTCTGCGTCCGCACGCTCAGGACAAACCGGGTAGCACCGGTCCGCGCTATCGCGAGGTCATGACCACCTACGAGCGTGATGCCAGCTGCCCCATCCAGTATGTCTCGATGGCCTGCATGCATTGCGCGGAGGCGGCGTGCATGGCTGTCTGTCCTGCCAAGGCCATATACCGCGACCCCGAGTTCGGTGCCGTGCTCGTGGATTCGAGCAAGTGCCTCGGCTGCCATTATTGCTCGTGGGCCTGCGAGTTCGGTGCCCCGCAGTTTGGCGCCGATGGCCTCATGCAAAAGTGCGATATGTGCATCGATCGCCTGCGTGATGGCCTCAAGCCCGCTTGCGTCGAGAACTGCTGTGGTGGTGCCATAAGCATCGGACCAGCTGGCGAGCCCGAGCGCGGGGTGCGTCAGCAGGCGGCACAGCGCATGCCTCGCTAGCACGGGAGGATGCATGATGGAGGTCGTCTCGTGAACAACGGGGAATACAAGCTCAAGGCGATGATCGTGGACGAGTTGCCACTCATCGCGTTTACCATCTGCGCGCCTGCGGCGCTCGGCGTCGCTTTCGTTGCGCTCGTGGAGGGTGTTGTCGCGTTCTCGAGCACGGGGGTGTGGTTTGGGGGCTGGCGCTTTGCCGCGCTCGCTGTCGTCTTCACGACGGTCGGCATGCTTGCGTCCGTAATGCATCTGGCAAAGCCTCTGCGCGCTCCGCGCTCGCTTGCCAACGTGAAGAGCTCCTGGCTCTCTCGCGAGATTCTCGCCGTTTCGGCGTTTTGCTTCGTGCTCGTCGTATGGCTCGTTCTCGCGCTCGTTGCATCGGGAACGCTTCCGTTTGCGCATGTTGATGCCTTTACGGCGCTTGTGTTGGGCTGGCTCTCCCTCTGCGTTTGCACCATCGCCTGTGTCGTGGGGTTGCTGCTCGTCTTCGTAATCGCGCGTGCCTACCGCGTCATGGGGCAGCCGGGCTGGAACGGTCCCGAGACGCTGTTCGAGCTGCTCGCCGTCGCATTGCGCGTGGGTGTCGTGGCTGCATGTTGCCTCGTGCTGCTCGCCGCAGAGTACATGGACGTTCCACTTTCGCCATGGATTGCGGCTCTCATCTCCATTGTCTGCATTGGCGCCGCCATGGTGCTCGACAAGTGCGCGAGTAACGCTCGCATGCATAGGCTCTCACTCGAGATCGATGCCGGGGCTAATCCCCATGGGCGTGTCCCTGCGGCGCTGTCCTGCGTCGTTACGTGGCAGGCCGAGCGCGGCTATGGATTTGCCCTGAGCTTCTCGGCGGCATGCTTCATCGTGCTCGCCTGCCTTGTGCCCGCGTTTCGCATCATCGCCGTCGTTCTTGCCATGCTGTGCGTACTCGTCGCTCAGGCCATGCTGCGTGCAGCCTTCTATGGCTACTGCAACCCGTCTCGTGTGGCCTCGCGCTTTCCAATGCGCAGGCAAACGCAGGCGCGAGGATAATCCCCGCGCCTGCTCGCGTAAAACCGATATGCCCAAAGGTGACTAGATGGCCTCTACGCCCTGTTCGCCTGTGCGAATGCGCACGACCTCTTCGACAGGACTCACGAAGACCTTGCCGTCTCCGACTTCGCCGGTGCGGGCCGTCTCGCAGATGATGTCCACGAGATCCTGAACGCGGTCATCATCGACCACGAGCTCGAATTTTACCTTGGGGACCATATTGAGCAGCACTTCGGTACCTCGGTAGTATTCGCTCCAGCCATGCTGATTGCCGCAACCCATGACCTGTGAGATGGTCATGCCCGCGATATCGGCGTTGAACAGGGCTTCCTTGAGGGGTTCGAGCTTTTCCGTGCGTACGATTGCAACGATTCGCTTCATTGTCTTCCTCCCTTAGTCAAGACCCAGGTATGCGGGATACGCACTCTCACCGTGAAGTGCGACGTCCAAGCCGGTGGCCTCATCGCTCTCGTCCACACGGGCCTTACCGCGATAGACTGCCTTGACGATGAAGCCCAGTATGAGACCCGCAACGATGACGAAGGCAAGCGTCACGAGTATGCCGAGCATCTGACTCACGAGTAAAGAGGGGTCTCCCGTGTAGAAGAGTCCACCATAATCCGTCCACGAGAGACTCGGCACGCAGAACAGGCCGGTGAGGATCCCGCCGACGATGCCGCCGATGGAGTGGCAACCGAAAGCGTCAAGGGCGTCATCGTACCCAATCTTCCTCTTGAGGTACGAGATGGCGAAATAGCAGCAGGGCGAGACGATTATGCCCATCGCGATTGCCGCCCAGGGCTCGACAAAACCAGCAGCGGGCGTGATGGCGACGAGACCTGCCACAAGGCCCGTGCAGGCGCCAACGAGCGTCGGCTTGCCGACCTTGACACGCTCGACCACGATCCAGGAGAGCATGCCTGCTGCCGATGCCGCGACCGTATTGAGGAGGGCCAGGGCAGCGACGCCATCTGCCGCGAAGGCAGAACCGGCGTTGAAGCCGAACCAGCCAAACCATAACAGGCCCGCACCGAGCATGACGAATGGCACGTTGTGGGGACGGTAGCTCATGAGACCGAAGCCTTTGCGTTTGCCGATGACGAGGCAGAGGATGAGTCCGGTCACACCGGAGCTAATGTGCACGACATCACCGCCGGCAAAGTCGAGCGCTCCGATCATGCTGCCGATGAGGCTGCCCTCACCACCCCATACCATATGCGCGAGCGGGGCGTATACAAGCGGGACCCACAGGATGACGAACAACATGAGGGCGCCGAACTTCATGCGTCCGGCAACGGCGCCGGTGATGATGGCCGTCGTGATCATCGCGAAGGCGAGCTGGAAGCCGATATTGACGATGGAGGGGTAGACATTGCCCTCGGCGTTTTCGCTTACCTCGGCAAGCATGTCCGTCACCGTCGAGAAGCAGCCGATTTGATCGATACCTCCGAAGAACGGTATTGACCCATCGCCACCATAGGCGAAGGACCATCCGAACAAGACCCAGATGACGCCTACGACGCCCATGGCACCCATGACCATCATCATCGTATTGACCACGTTCTTGCGTCTGGACAAGCCTCCGTAGAAAAAGGCCAGTCCCGGGCTCATGAGGAGCACCAGCATGGTGCAGATGAGCATGAAGGATGTTGTTCCCGTATCAAACATTGTTTCCCTTCCTTTCTTCTCCTCCTGACACCTCAATTTTTCGTCGAGCAATGTTTCCATCGAGTTTCTGGGGTGTTACTTTGTGTTAACGCTGATGATGGCGGTGCAATTGCGATGACGGAGGAGAGCGCGTGGGAGAAGGGCTGCAAAGCGAGGTGGCATGTTGCGGGCTTGTCCTGCGACGTGACGAGGACGGACTCCTCCTCGAGGGCGATGGCATGTCGTTGCGCGCGGGTTTCGACGACATGAAACATCGCCTGCGCCCCCATGCGCTCGGTCACGAGCTCCTCGTGCGTGCCGCACGCATCAAGGGCGTTGCGGCGCCAACACTCGTAGATGCGACAGCTGGCTTGGGACAGGATTCCCTTCTGCTTGCGGCTGCCGGTTTCTCCGTGACGCTTCTCGAGTGCAATCCGGTTATCGCCGCGATGCTCGCTGATGCTGTCGAGCGGGCGCATCATGACCCGGAGCTTGCGAATGCCGTGGAGCGTATGCGGGTTATCGAAGGTGATAGCCTGAATGTTCTGCGTGAACTTACGGTGCCGCCTGACGTTGTCTATCTTGATCCGATGTTTCCTGGACGCAGCAAGAGTGCTGCGGTGAAGAAGAAGTTTCAGCTCCTGCATCGGCTCGAAGCACCCTGCGAGGACGAGGCGGCACTACTCGAGGCGGCACGCGCCGCTCATCCGCGCAAGATCGTTATCAAGCGTCCAGTCAAGGGTCCGTATCTTGCGGACGTCAAACCCGATTACACGTTACAGGGGAAAGCTGTGCGTTACGATTGCATCGCCATGGCGCGTAAGTCTTGACGCGGGAATAAAGTGGCGCGAGTATAGACGGCATGTTTCATACGTAGGTGAGGAGTGACCATGGGCAACGATTGCATTTTCTGCAAGATCATTGCGGGGGAGATTCCCTCGACGAAGGTATATGAGGACGAGTTCTGCTATGCGTTTGACGACATCGAGCCCGAGGCTCCCGTCCATACGCTCATCGTTCCCAAGACGCATTACGACGAGCTGTCCGAGTTGGTCCCCGCTGAGGACCTCGGCAGGCTTATGGCGACGGTCCCCAAGGTCGCCAAACTCAAAGGCGTCGACGAGTCGGGCTATCGTTGCATTCTCAACGTCGGCCCGGATTCCGCACAGACCGTGCAACATATGCATTGCCATATTCTCGGCGGCATTAAGATGGGCCGCTCGACTTTCGAAGGATCAATGCGCAAATAGGTTGCGTCCAGCCCGCTTCGCTCGAAACGCCAGGGGACGTTCGCGGTTTTCTACTCGAGGCAATAGGGGACATTTCGCCTTATCTACGCTATCATGCGCAAAACATGATGCCTGGTGTCGTGGCGACACTCGTTATGGGGCCGCACACAGCACATGTGAGGTTTCATGTATCGGGGCGTACTGCGCCTTGCGTACAGAGCTTGTATTCGAAGAGAAACGGGACTCGCATATGACGTACAAGGAAAAGCTCCAACAGGCAAATAGGGAGGCTCTGGCTGCTGTCATCGGCCTGGTTGCGACCATTATCGTATGGGCGC
The DNA here is from genome assembly GCA_902493755.1 of uncultured Coriobacteriia bacterium. GTDB lineage: Bacteria > Actinomycetota > Coriobacteriia > Coriobacteriales > QAMH01 > QAMH01. Next base: position 1,155 of record CABURF010000020.1, on the reverse strand, counting down.
TACTTGGCTTTGGCGTGGCGCAGACGGGCATCGTGGTCTTCTCGACTCCGCTGTGGGTGATTACGGGTTGCTTTGGTACCTTCGTCTTCGCCGTTGTGCTCGTAATCGTGATGACGAAGTTCGTCATGCATGACGTCGGGCTTGAGGACGATGAAGGGGAGGGGGCCGACAATGGAAGGTAATCCCCTTACACTCATTCCCGTTCTGATCTTTTTGCTCATCACGTTTGCGGTCGTCATGAGCATTGGTAGGTTCCGGGCATTGCAAGGTGGCAATTTCGTCTCCGAGTACTTTATCGCAAACCGCAGCCTCGGTGGCTTCGTGCTTGCCATGACCACCATCGCAACCTACGGCTCGGTTAGTTCGTTCGTCGGTGGACCGGGCCAGGCCTGGTCCGTGGGCTGGGGTTGGGTGTACATGTCGGCCGTCCAGGTGACTGCGCTCTTCCTGCTCTTCGGCATCCTGGGCAAGAAGCTCGCCCTCATCAGCCGCAAGATCGGGGCCGTCACCATCATCGATGTGCTGCGCGCTCGCTACAAGTCGGATGCGATTGCGAACATATCCGCCATCATCATTCTCTTGTTCTTCATGGCGATGATGGTCGCCCAGTTCGTCGGTGGCGCCAAACTCTTCGAGTCTGTTACGGGATACAGCTACGTCATTGGCTTGCTGATCTTCGGCATCGTTGTCATCTCGTACACGACGGTTGGTGGTTTTCGTGGCGTAGCGATAACAGATGCCATCTGCGGCGTCATGATGATCGTCGGCATCGTCATCCTTGCGGCGGGTATCCTTGTTGCCGGTGGTGGTTACGAGAACATCATGAATACGATCATGGTGGAAAATCCTGGCATGATGGATCCATTTTCTGACGGGCAAATGCCCATCGGTCTGTACGTGACGCAGTGGCTGCTCGTGGGCGTCCTCACCTTCTGTTTGCCGCAGTCCGTTGTGCGCTGCCTTGGCTTCAAGGACGAGAAGTCACTTAAGAACGCAATGGTCTTCGGCACAGTCATCATCGGTTTGATGATGATTTGCGTCACTTCGCTTGGCGTACTTTCCAAGGGCGTGCTCCTCGGTTCGCTCGACGAATACGGTGGCTCGGTAGACAACATTATTCCGGCGGCAATCATGGAGACGCTTCCCGCATGGCTT